>NZ_JAMCCO010000001.1:900000-1128135 GCF_023371205.1 Parvivirga hydrogeniphila | reverse complement strand
AGTGGCGATCTGCGCTTGACACCACCGAAGGCGCTGGGTAGCATACCTTCTCGCGCCCGGCAGGGCGGCCGCAGGATGTCGCTACTGGGGCGTCGTCTAATGGCAGGACAGCGGATTCTGGTTCCGTATGTGGGGGTTCGACTCCTCCCGCCCCAGCCAGACGACGAAACCGCATACGGCCCGTTCGTCTAGTGGACTAGGACACCGCCCTCTCAAGGCGGAGATCACGGGTTCGAATCCCGTACGGGCTACCATCACCAACCGACCGCCGCGAGGCGGTCGTTCGTTGTCTGTGGCGCGTCGGTGGTACACTATGCCGTGAGGAGCGGGCTGGACGGCCGCGCGCGCACACGATGCGCGTGAGGAAAGTCCGGACTCCACAGGGCAGGGTGCAGGCCAACAGCCTGGCGGGGCGACCCGACGGAAAGTGCCACAGAAAAGAAAACTCCCCCGCATGCGCGGGAGAAAAGCTGAAACGGTGCGGTAAGAGCGCACCAGCGCCACGGTGACGTGGCGGCTTGGCAAACCCCACCCGGAGCAAGGGCGAATAGGAGCGGTCAAGGCTGGCCCGGCCGTCGCTCGGGTATGCCCGCTCGAGGCCGTCGGTAACGGCGGTCCCAGATAGATGGCCGTCCTCGACAGAATCCGGCTTACAGGCCCGCTCCTCGCTTCAGCACTGCGCCTCAGCCGGCGGTCCCGATGCGCTCCTTGACGACGCCCAAAAGCGCCTGGCTGTCGACGGTGGTCAGCCGCACGTAGTCCGCCCCGGCGACGCGCGCGATCTCCCGCGCGGCCGAACCGCCGCCAGGAACCGCCGTGGTATCGATGACGATCGCGTTGATGGAGCGTTCGCGCACCTGCTGCGCTGCGACGCGCGCATCTTCCGAGCCGAGACCGCCGTTGACTCCGACGTTCGCGCGGCCATCGGTGACGAGCACCAGCCAGGGCACGATCTCGTGATTGCGCTTGCGTTCGGACTCCAGGATCTCGAGCGAGCGGATGAGACCGTGCGCAAGCGGGGTCGCACCGCCGACGGGAAGCGAACGGAGCTTGAGCTGCGCAAGCTCCACGCTCGCCGTGGGAGCGAGCAGCACCTCTGCGCCTTCGCCTCGAAACGCGACGAGCCCAACGCGGTCCCTTCGCTGGTACGCGCCCACGAGCAGCTCGAGGACGGCCGCTTTGGCTGCCTCCATGCGGTTGGAAGCACCCATCGACCCGCTCGCGTCCACACAGAAGACGATCGAGGCGCCGACGCGCTTGGTGCGCACCTTGTTGCGGAGGTCGGACGGCTCGAGCGTGATCGCGAGATCGCCTTCGCGGCCCGACTGGTGCGGAGCGGCGGCGCGGATCGTCGCGTCGAACGCCACGTCGATGCGCGCTCCGGGTCGGACGGGCTCTGATCTCGTGTACCGTCCCGTCCCGTCACGTGACGTGCTCTGCTGCGTGCGCCCGGTGACGGAGCGCCGGATGCGGTCGAGGTCCTCGTCCAGGCGCACTGCCGGAGCCGTTCCATCGGCGGCACCGCCCTCGCTCACACGGACACGCACGGCCGCCTCACGCTCGGCGTCAGACGATGACCGGGGGTCTGCGGCGGACGTCGTCTGGGCTCCATCGTCGTCCTGTTCGGAGCCTCCTGCGTGCGCAAGCGCGTTGCGCAGGCGTTCGCTCGCGGGCTGCTGCTCGTCGAACGGCGTCTTGCGCATGCGGTGCGCGAGCACCATGGGCGCGACGGCCTTGATGTGCGCGGGGCGCACCTCGCGCTCCCCGTTGAGGAGCGCGAACGCCGTGGCGGCACGGGCCATCACCAAATCCGCGCGGTGACCTTCGACGCCCAACGACGCGCAGATCGAAGCGATAAGGAACAGCAAGTCATCGTCCACGGCGACGTCGTCGAGGTGGTGCCGTGCCTCGATGATCGAGCGGCGGACGGCGTCATCTGCGGGCGCCCACTCGCGCTCGAATGCCCGGGGGTCGTCCTCGAACGCCCGGCGGCGGCGCATGACCTCGACGCGCAAGGCAGGGTCTGCGATGGTCTCGACGTCCACGCACAGCCCGAACCGGTCGAGAAGCTGCGGACGAAGCTCCCCTTCCTCCGGGTTCATGGTCCCGACGAGGATGAACCGGGCGGGGTGCTCGTGCCGGACCCCTTCGCGTTCGACGACGTTGACCCCGCTTGCCGCGACGTCGAGAAGCGCGTCCACCAGGTGATCGTCGAGGAGGTTGACTTCATCGACGTACAGGATGCCACGGTTGGCGTCGGCGAGCAGGCCCGGCTCGAACGCGCGCTCGCCGTGCTTGAGCGCGTGCTCGATGTCCAGAGTGCCGACGAGGCGGTCTTCTGTCGCGGAGACGGGGAGGTCCACGACGCGCACCGGGCGCCTCGACCGGGAAAGAGGCCCCTCCTTGGCACGGGCGATGCACTCGCTGCACAGCGACGCGAGATCGTTGGGGTCGCAGCCGTAGCGGCAGCCCTCGACGACCTCGATGGGCGGCAGGATCGATGCGAGCGCTCGCACCGCCGTGGACTTCGCGGTCCCCTTGTGGCCGCGGACGAGCACTCCGCCCACGCGAGGATCGACGGCGTTGATGAGCAGCGCCGACTTCAGCGCGTCTTGTCCGACGATAGCCGAGAACGGAAAGCGTCTGCGCGTCACGGTGCGCTTCTCCCGTCAGAAGAACGGCCCGGCTACAATATACTGTAGCCGGGCCGCGCGCGCCACCGATATTTTGTGGCTCAGAAGGAGCGCCACTGGAACGTGCCGCACTCGGCGGGAGTGCTCTCCCCTGCCTTCGGGCACGTGTTGTAGTACACGCAGTCCTTGCAGGTGTACGCCCCGATCTCCAGTTCCCCGGAGGGCTCGTACGGCTTGGCCTCAGGTTCTGGCACCTCTTCGGGAGCCGAGGGCGGTGCTGCGGCCGGTACGTCTTCGGGGTACTCGCCCATGATGACCGGACGCACAGGCTCGAGGTCCGGGGCTTCCTCAGCCGCGGCGGGAGCTGCCTCCAGCGAGGGCCCGGCCGTCTCGATCGAGAACCCGGCCGGCTCCGCGGAATGCTCGACGACGCCGAGCGGTTCGGCAACGGGGAGGTCTACGGGCGCTTCGCTCACGGCTGGTGCAGGTCCCGGAGCAGGCGTGGCATCGGAACGCGTGACAGCCGCTTCCTCGATCGGCGGCGCCGGCACGTCGATACCTTGCTGGGCGAGGCTGTCCGCAGCGCGTCGCAACGCGTCCAGCAGGGCCTGGTCGTCGACGTCGCCGACGGCCTCGGCGGGAGCTTCCGGCTCGCTGTACGAAACGGCGTCGTAGGACGCCAACGAGGCGGCCAGATCATCGAGCGCAGGCGCTCCGCTCTCGACGGCGGGTTCTGCCTCCACGGCGAAGGCGTCCTCGACGGTCGGCTCTTCTGCCCCGGTCGCCTCCTCGAGGGCCTCGACCAGAGGCGGGACCGAGACCTCAGGCGGTGCCTCGGTCGGCGCTTGTGCGCGCACCACGAGCACCGGCGTCGCAGCATCCAGATCGACGAGGTACAGGTCGTAGCCTTCGACCCACGTGTCTTCTGAGGACGCCAGCTGCTTGACGGCCGAGAGCGCCTCCTGCCTGGTGGGAAGCACCGTCTCGAGCACCGAGACCGCTGCGCCAGTCGCTGGGTCGATACCGATCACGAGGAATCTCATGACGCGCTCCTCACTCGCCGTGGTGATTCTCGTAGAGCGTACACCAATGCTACGCCCGAGGACTGTGACGGGCAACACACGCCGGCGCGCTGTGATAGGATGGCCTCACGACGACACGGCAGGCCACATGCTAGGCGACACGAGACTCAAAGACGGGGACTTCGTCGCCGTCGACATCGAAACCACCGGGCCTGTCCCGGGGCACGATTCCATCATCGAGATCGGAGCCGTTCGCGTGAGCAACGGCGCCATCGTCGGGTACTTCGCGACCCTCGTGCGTCCGAGCACGCCTGTCCCTCCCGCCATCGTCGAGCTCACCGGCATCACCGATGAGATGGTGGCAGACGCCCCGTCGGTGACAGACGCGATCCTGGCGTTCCGGGCGTTCTCGGAAGGCGCCGTTCTCGTCGCGCACAACCATCGCTTCGACATGGGTTTCCTCGATTACGAGTCCGAGCGCGCCGGCTGCAGTCCGATACCGCGTCCCGTCCTGGACACGCTCTCGCTCTCGCGACGTCTGCATCCCGCGGAGCGACGGCACAACCTCCGTGACGTCTCGGTGCGCTACGGCACGTCCGCCGCGCCGACGCACCGCGCGCTCGCTGACGCGCTCGCGACCGCCGAAGTCTTCGCAGCGATGCTCGACGAGCTGCTTGCGATGGGCATCTCCAGCGCAGCCGACGTGGCTCGTATGTGCGGCCTTCCCGCTCGGGGCGACTTCGCCTGCAAGCTCGCACTGACGACCGACCTTCCCGACGCGCCAGGCGTGTTCGCCTTGCGCGACGAGCACGGAGGCGTGCTCTACCTCGCCCGAGCGAGACGGATACGCTCGCGGGTCAGGAGCTTCTTCTACCGGTCGCCGGACGATCCAGCGGCAAGCGCTGTCGCGCGTACCGCAGAGGTCCGGGCCTTCGCCTGCACCTCCGGGCTGCACGCGCAGCTCTTGGAGAGCCGCCTCAAAGCGCGCTACGCACCGCCTTTCAACGACGACAACGAGCGCGGGCGCAGAGCGGCCTACATCCGCGTCGACACCAAGCAGGCGTTCCCGACGCTCACCGTCATGACCCGACGGCCAAGGACCGGGATGGCCATCGGACCGTTCACGAACGTGTGGGCGGCACGCCGGGTCGTCACGGCGGTCCGCGAGCACTTCGGCCTTCGCATGTGCGGACGGCGATTGAGCGGCTCCCCTGCCGAATGCGCGCATCGGGTGTCGTCGTCCTGCCCCCGGCCGTGCATCGGAGCGGTCAGCCGCGAGGAGTACGGCGCGCGACTGACCGCGGCTCTCGCCGTCTTCGAGGGGGGCCACGCCCGGTTCAAAGCGACGCTTCAGGCGTTGCGCGAGCGCGCCGCGATGGATTTGCGCTACGAGGACGCCATCGTGTATCGAGACACCTTGAAAGCGCTCGACCGATGCGTATCCGGGCTCGAGATCGTGAAGGCCGCGACCTCTGCCAGAGGCTTCGCGATCGTCGAGAAGGCAGGCGGTGAGGCGACGGCGATCCTCGTGCGCCACGGTCGCGTCGCTGCCATCGTGCGCGGCGGCCTGGACGGAGAAGGCCTGGCCCGCTTCGAGCGGCGGCTGATCGCCGCTGCGCGCCGGGCGTATGCTCCGCAGCGGATGGCCGAGGACGTGCACGACCTTTCCGGCCGGCAGCTTCGCGAGCTGTTCATCGTCGATACCTACCGGCGGCACGTGCGCCCTGACGAGGTCCCGCTTCACGCTGGGCCCGACGAGCTGGCGGCTGCGGTGCTGGCGCTTGTGGTGCCAGCGGACGAGCAAGCGAGCGTCACCGGTCGCGAAGCTCCTTCAAGCGCGCGACGTTGATGACGTCCTTGGAAGGCGTCTCTCCGGGCATCTCGGTGACCACATCGGCTGCTCGCACGACGTCCTGCTCGAACATGAGGGCGAACCCTCTCTGCCCGATCGTGCCCTCGCCGATCCACGCGTGCCGGTCGCGACGCGAGCCGCACGCGTAGGTCGCGTCGTTCGCGTGCACGAGGGCCACGCGGGCGCCCTCGCGCTCGATCGGGTCGAGAAGGCGCTTCCATCCGGCTTCGGTGGAAAGGTCGTATCCCGCGACGTGAGCGTGGCACGTGTCGATGCAGATCGCGGCCCTGCTCCGGTGTTCGGTGGGGATCGCGAAAAGGACGGCGAGGATCTCTTCTGCCGTCGCGCCGAGCGTCGACCCGGAGCCTGCGGAGTTCTCGAGGTAGACGCCGGCTGCGCATCCTTCGGTCTGCGCGAGTGCTCGCGCCAGCGCTTCGGCGGCCCGTGCGCAGGCGTGCGGACGCGCGTCGGGTGAACTCCCGAGATGCGTGACGACGGCCGGTGCTCCGAGGGCTTGAGCTCGCAGGATCTCGTCGGCGAGCGCGGCGATCGAACGCTCCCACAGCGCGTCGTCTTTGCTCGCGACGTTGATGAGGTAGGCTGCGTGCGTCGCCGCGAGGGCCAGGTCGTGCCGAGCAAGCGCGTATCGGAACGAGCCCACCTCTCCCTCGTCGTGCTTCGGCGAGCGCCATTGGAGCGGGGACTTCGAGAACACCTGCATCGTCTCGCACCCCACCGACGCCGCGTACGCCACGGCCTCAGCAAGCCCGCGTCCGGTACGGATGTGCGCTCCGATGCGCATGCGGCTCCCATCTCTGACTGGGCGACACTGCGTAGGATTACACTTCTTCCATGGCCGTGGAACGCACAGCGTGGCGTGGACGCGCGATCCTGCACATCGACATGGACGCGTTCTTCGCTTCCGTCGAGCAGCTCGACGACCCGCGCTTGCGCGGACGCCCCGTCATCGTCGGCGGGGACCCTTCGTCGCGCGGCGTCGTGGCGACGGCGTCGTACGAAGCGCGGGCGTTCGGCGTGCGCTCGGCCATGGCTTCGGCAACGGCCGCACGCCTCTGCCCCGACGCGGTGTGGGTGCGTCCGCGATTCGAGCGGTATCGCGAGGTGGCCGAGGACGTGCGGCGCGTGCTGCGGTCGGTGACGCCACTCGTCGAGGTCGCCTCCATCGACGAAGCGTACCTCGATGTGACGCCTGGCGAGACCGGCGACGACCCTGTGGCGCACGCGCGGGCCATCGCTGACGCGGTGCGCGGCATGGGGCTTTCGTGCTCGATCGGCGTCGCGACGTCCAAGACGGTCGCGAAGATCGCGTCTGACCAGCGTAAACCGGGCGGGCTCGTCGTCGTTCGCCCCGGCGAGGAGGCCGCCTTCCTCGCTCCTTTGCCCGTCGGGGCCATGTCGGGCATCGGTCCGGCTGCGCAGAAGCGCCTGGGGAGGCTTGGCATCTTCACGTTGGGCGGTCTTGCGGCGCTTGATGAGGCGAGCGCTGCAGCCGCGCTCGGATCCTTCGGGCAGGTGGCGGTCCTCCGTGCACGAGGCATCGACCCCCGCGCCGTCGTGACCGAGCGTCCCGTCAAGAGCATCTCGAACGAGGCGACCTTCCCTGCCGACCTGCCGTTCGCAGAGGCCGCGCAGCGCTTGGAGCCTCTCGTGGCGAAGGTCGCGTCGCGGCTGAGAGCGCGCGGGCTTGCTGGACGCACGCTGACCGTCAAGGTGCGGTACCCGGACATGGCGACCCGCAGCGCGCAGATGACGCTGGAGCAGCCCACCGACCTCGAACAAGAGATGCTGCCGGCAGCGCGCGAGCTGCTTGCGTCGCTGTCGAGGCCTGGCGCGCGCGTCCGCCTCCTCGGATTCGGGGTGTCGGGGCTGAGCGAGCCCGTCCAGCAGATGGCGCTTATCGACGCGGAGCGCTCCTCTTCGGACCGCGATCGAGCGAGCGCCCTTGCGAGGAATCTGGACGAGATACGCAAGCGATTCGGCCCCGGAGCCGTGCGGCGCGGCCTGAAGGGCGGCACGGGAGGGTCTTAAGGATCCTCAGCGCACGTCGCACACGCAGTGTCGCCCTCGTCTTCCGGCACGCCTGCAAGGCCGCGCTGGGGCCCGAGCGGCCCTGAGGGGACTGCGCGTCTGAGGCGCACCGGCGCGCCATCGCGCGCGCGTACGACGTACGGCTCGATGCGTTCGGCCACGATAGCAAGCCCTCGCTCAGGGTTGTTCTGGAGCGTGCCTTCGACGAGGTACGCTCGGTTCGATACGATGACGTCGCCGAAGCGCTGCAGCACGTCCTCGAACACGACCACGTCCAGCAGCCCGGTCGCGTCCTCCAGAGTGAGGAAGCACGTACGCTTGCCTGAGCGCGTCGGCGGGGTCTGCGCCCGCTCGCGGACGCCGACGACGCGAACGGAAGCGCGATCTTCCGACCCCGGCAGGTCGGCGGCCCGCACCACGCCTCGTCGGTCGAGGTCCTCGCGCGCGAGGTCGAGCGGATGGCAGCTCACCGAGAGCCCGAGGATCTCGAGCTCGGCAGAGACGCGGCGTGCGACCGACCAGCCCGATGGGTGCTCCGGGCACTCCGATGGCCGCGCCCGGCCTGGAGCGATGAGGAGCACGTCGTCGCCAGCGACCCCCTCGCGCGCGATCACCGCTTTCAGCTCAGGCAGCATAGCGAGCATCTCGTCGCGGGTCGGAGGACGCCTTGCGTCGGTGAGGCCGAGGCCGTCGAGAGCGCCGACGCGGACGAGCTGCTCCGCCTCGAAGATGTCGGCCCTCGTCCGCCTGAGGAAGTCCGCAAGGTCGCGGAACGGCCGGCGCTTCCTCTCTTGCACGATAGCGGAAAGCGTCCGCTGCGTGATGCCGCAGACGTCTTTGAGGCCGATCCGGATCGCCTGGCCGTCTGCCTCCACGGAGTGCGCAGCCTCCGAGCTGTTCACGTGCAGCGGCATGACCTCGACGCCGTGTCTCCGGACGTCGTTGAGGACCGCGCGCGGCGTGTAGTAGCCCATCGGCTCGTTGTTGAGGATCGCGCACGCGAACTCGGCCGGGAAGTACCGCTTGAGCCATGCGCTCGCGTACGAGACCACTGCGAAACACGCCGCGTGCGCCTTGCAGAACCCGTACGCAGCGAACCCCTCGATCTGCCGGAACACCTCCTCGGCGACGCTGCGCTCGATCCCGCGCGTAACCGCATGCTCGACGAACCGCTCGCGGATCGCCTCCATCTCCGCCCGGGACCGGTCCTTGGTCATGGCGCGTCTGAGCAGGTCCGCCTCGGAAAGCGAGAACCCGGCGATCGCGTGCGCGACGCGAAGCACCTGCTCTTGGTACAGGATGACGCCGTAGCTGTCCCGGAGCACCTCTTCCATCGCGGGGTGCGGCACCGAGACGGGCTCGATGCCGTGGCGCCGTCGGATGAACGGCGTGATCATCTCGGCCTCGAGCGGACCGGGGCGGAACAGCGAGATCGCCGCGATGATGTCCCCGAAGGTACGCGGCTTGAGCCGCGTGGCGAGGTTCCGCTGCCCGCTCGATTCCAGCTGGAAGACGCCGACCGTGTCTGCGCGGGCGATCATCGCGAAGACCTCAGGGTCGTCCGGCGGCAGATCGAACGGCTCAGAGACGGCATCTTCGCCGAGACGCGCCCGTGCGAGCGCAACCGCATCGCTGATGGCGGAGTGCATGCGGAGCCCCAAGATGTCCATCTTCACGAGACCGAGCGCCTCGACGTCGTCTTTGTCGTACTGCGCGACTGCGACGCCTTTGCCTGCGACCTGCAACGGCGCCCACGTCCAGACCGGCTCTTTCGTGATGATGAATCCACCGAGATGGGTTCCCAGGTGCATCGGGAAGCCCGCGAGCTCCTCTGCGATCTCGACGACAAGACCGTAACGCTCCTCGTCGTGGAGCGGGTGGTTCCTGCACTCCGGGTACGTGGCGAGCACCTCGCGCAGGCGGCGTGCGCTCGCCCACGGGAGGTTGCGGGAAAGCGCGTCCACCTCGCGCGGCGGCAGCCCGAGCGCGCGGGCCGCCGTGCGCACCGCGCCACGGGCCCCCATCGTCTGGATCGTGGCGACCATCGCGACGTGATCGTCCCCGAACCGGCGGTAGATGTACGCCACCACCTCATCTCGTCTGCGCGAGTCGAAGTCGATGTCGATGTCGGGCATCTGCCTGCGCGCGGGGTTCAAGAACCGCTCGAACAACAGGTCGTGCCGTATCGGGTCTGCGTCGGTGATGCCGAGCGCATAGGTAACGATGCTGTCGCCCGCGCTCCCCCGTCCGGTGGCGCGGATGTTCCGCGAGCGCGCGAAGTCGACGATGTCTTTCACCACCAAGAAGTACTCGGCGAATCCAAGCTCTTGGATGGCCGCAAGCTCTCGTTCGAGCCGAGCGACCGCCTCGGGGGTGATCGGCCGGTAGCGCCTCTCAAGCCCCGCCCACGCTTCTTTCGCGAGCACCGAATACGGCGTCTCCCCGCGAGGCACCTCGACGCTCGGGAAGTGGAGCGTCCCAAGACCCAGGTCGAGGTCGCACCGCTCGGCGATCTCAAGGGTGGCGTCGCATGCCGACGGGACGCCTGCGAACAAGCGGCGCATCTCAGACGCCGGCTTCAGCCACAGCTCGGCGTTCTGGCGATCGTAGGGGCCGGGCAGCCTCGTGCGGGCGCCGGCCGCGGCAAGCACGTCGTGCAGCCGGAAGTCTCGCTTCTCGACGTAGTGGACGTCGTTGGTCGCGACGACAGGAAGCCCGAGGCGATCCGCAAGGGCGACGAGCGTCGCGACGTATCGCGGGCTTTCCGGAACGAGCAGGTTCATGAGCTCCACGTAGAAGTCTCCCGGTGCGAAGCACTGCGCGAGCGCGGTGAGCGCACGCTCCGCCCTGCCTGGTCGCCCTGCGAGCACCGCGGCGCCTGCTTCCCCGTACGGGCACCCCGAAAGCCCGATGAGCCCCCGCGAGCAGCGGGCCAGGTCTTCGAGCCCGGCGACCGACGGCCGTTGGGTCTTGCCGAGGTGCATACGGGTAAGCAGCGCGCACAGATTCGCGTACCCGATGCGGTCTTTCGCGAGGAGCGTCAGGTGGAAGCCGTGCCCTGCGGCCCTGCCGAATCCAGCAGGCGGAGGGAGCGGGAGCCGAAGGTCCGGCGGTGCGTCCCCCTCATCGCCGATGCACCCTGCCGGCTCGACGACGACCTCGGCGCCGATGAGGGGACGGATCCCCGCCTTCTGCGCTGCCCGATAGAACCTGACGGCGCCGGAAAGCCCTTGGTGGTCGGTGAGCGCGATCGCCGGCATGCCGTAGGCGGCGGCACGCGCGACGAGCGCGCCCAGGTCGGCTGCACCGTCCATGAAACTGAAGTTCGAGTGGACGTGGAGGTGGACGAAGCTGGCCATCGTTCGTTCGCTCAGTCGACGACCCCCACGAGCAGCCAACGGCCCTCGCGGCGGTCGAACGCGAGATCGTACAGGCCGCCGCGCGCCAAGACCCGGAAGCAGCGGCGGCTCATCCGGGCCCGGGGGTCCCACCACGCGCGCTCGACGCTCCAGGTCTGCACGAGCGCGTCCACGCGGTAGCGCGTGCCGTTCCACACGAATGCTGCCGGGGCACGCTTCGACCCGTCCCAGTCGACCTCGACGAGCTCTTCGCGGCGCTTGCCGGACCCGAGCGGGCCGCCTTTGAGCTGCGACCCACGGACGACCCACGGGCTTTTCAGAAGCTCGAGGATGACCGGCGTTCTCGTCGCCTGACCGCTGAAAAGGTCGAGCGGCTGCCCGGCTCGGTCGGCTGGCCGGTACTGCTTGATCGCGCGATACCGTCCCACGGACGCCTCCCTGCGGATGATGCGCCGGACGCAGAAGGAGCCTTGAGGGGTCTGCGCCCGGCACGGCCAGTATATCGAACACATGTTCGATATACAAGGGAGGTCTGACAGATAGCGTCGGGCCGCCGAGCCGATCTATTCGGCCGACGCGAGCCGCACCACGATGCGTGCCGCCGCTTCTGCGCTCAGGGCGAAGCGCGCGGAGCCGGACTCGACGAGGAGCGCACCGTCGAACGCCGACACGTCGCGGACGAGCACCTGCGTTCCGGGGTACAGCCCGAGGGACGCGAGGTGGTCCAGCAGCCCCGCTTCGTCCTCGTCCACCCTCACGACGACCGCTTCCGTGCCCGGCCTCACCTCGGCAAGCGAGATGCCTGACGACTGCCGGACCGTGCCGCGAGCGTCCGGGATCGGGTGGCCGTGGGGGCAGGTCGCCGGGTTGTCCAAGAACAACTCCAGCGCAGCAAGCACCTTCGGCGACAGCGCGTGCTCGAGCCGGCACGCCTCCTCGTGCACGTCCTCCCACGGCAGCCCGAGGACGTCGGCCAAGAACCGCTCGGCAAGGCGGTGCCGCCGGATCACGTCGAGAGCCGCCCGCCTTCCTGCGTCGGTGAGCTCCACGCGGCCGCGAGGACGGTTCACGTACCCGTCGCGACCGAGCCGTTGAAGCGTGGCGGTCACCGTCGGTCCCGAGACGCCGAGCGCCTCGGCGATGCGGACGGGGCGCACGGGTCCGTTCTCGGACAGTTTGTAGATGGCTTCGAGGTACTCCTCGATCGTGTGGCTCGGCACCCGCAGGACCTCCGGCGTCGGCGTTCGCACCACCTGTCGCGCAACGGTAGCACATGCTGTGCGGCCGGCGGAAGGCGCGGAACATCTGGCCGCCGGACCCACACCGCCGGTCGGTGTCACGATGCCGTATATCGCCACATGCATACCGCTCGGCGCAATCCCGGGAAAACCGCTGCTGACCCTGTTGACGGCCGTGCAACGTCGTCGTAGCATACGAAGCGTCCCGAGAGGTCGGACCTCGAGGACCAGCAAGGCGGCGTACCAGCTGCTGCCGGAGAGGGTCTGGGAGTGAAGGGCCGCGAGAGCAGCCGGATCCCCAGGTCGTCGAAGGCAAGAAACGGGAAACCGCGGCGCAGGTGCTCAGGCGAGATTTCTCGGGACGCCTCTTTGTTGCGGCTACGCCCGCGAAAACACGACGCGCGCGACGGGCGACTCCCAGACGGCCACCTCCAGGACCTGCACCCTGCCGCCGGTGGCCTCTTCCACGCGGACCGTCACCTTCTCGAAGATGATGCGTGCGAGATTCTCCGCTGTCGGGCTCAAGCGGTCGAACGGCGGAACCTCGTTCAGGTACCGGTGGTCGAACTCGGCCAGCACCTCGGTAAGATCGGTCTTGAGATCTTTGAAGTCGTAGAGGATGTCCCGGTCGTCCAGCGTCTCGCCGCCCACGGTGACCTCCACGTCCCAGGTGTGTCCGTGGAGGTTCCGGCACTCGCCTTCGTACGACCGGAGCGCGTGCGCTGCGTCGAAGTGGTACTTCACGGTGAGCGTGTACATGGGGCCTCCTAAAACAGGCGCAGGGAGTCCTCGCCGGCACGCGACGCGGCGTCCGCAGCGCTGTGGTCGTCAAGCGCTTTGTTGCACAGCTCGTCTGCGCGGCGATTGAGCGCTCGCGGCACGTGCTGGAACCGGACGTTTGCGAACCGCGCTACGAGCGCCCTCGCTTGCTCGTGAAGCGGTTTCAGGTGAGGGCTCTTGACCTTGTACACGCCCGTCATCTGCCGCACGAGCAGCTCGCTGTCGAGCTTCACGGAAAGCTCGTCGAACCCGTCATCTGCCGCGGCTTTCAAGCCGGCGATGAGGGCGTGGTACTCCGCGACGTTGTTGGTCGTCTCACCGATGCAGCGGCCGAACGCGACGACCTCTCGCTCGTTCTCGTCATAGAGCGCCACGCCGATGGCGGCAGGACCGGGGTTGCCTCTCGCCGCGCCGTCTGCGTGCAGCGTGCCCCGACGCGTCATTCAGCACGCTCCACGACGAGGATCCGATGGCAGTTCGGGCACTCCCCGATCGGCCCGCCGGACTGCAGGGCCTGCGCTTTGTCAGCGGGAAGGTCGATGCGGCACACCGAACAGCGCCCCTCATCGAAGCGGCCGACGCCGATGCCGTGCTTGGCGTCGCGTACCGCCTCGTACCGTGCAAGAAGCGCGGCGTCGAGCGACGAGGCGAGCGACGCCCGCCTGGCCTCGGCCTGCGCGATGCGCCGCTTGAGCTCGCCGCCTGCGGCCCGGTACTCCTCCACGAGGCGGGCCTCCTTCTCGCGGGCCTTGGTGATGAGCGCATCGATCTCTGAGCGCTTGGTCTCCCCGGCCTCCGCCCGCTCCATCGCGTCGACGAGCTCGGTCTCCTTCTTGTCTTTCTGACGGCCAAGAGCGTCTGCTTCGCGAAGGAGGTTCTGGATCTCCTTGTGGTTCGAGCCGGCGCTGCTGGCCTGCGTCTTCGCCGCAGCGATGTGCGCGTCGATCTGCGCGATCTCGTCTTCGAGGCGCTTGATCTCACGCTCGGCGGCTGCAACGAATGCGTCCGCCTTCTCGCGCAGCGCGTCGAGCTCCTTGAGCTTGTGCCGCAGGCGCAGAAGCTCGGTCTTGACGGGCAGCTCGTCCAGCTCCTTGGTGAGCCGGGCTATCTCCAGGTCCGTCTCTCCGAGCTCGAGAAGCCGCGTGGCCTGTGCCGCATCAGTCACGATCCCGTCACCCGCCATCGTATCGACCTCGGTTCCTGCACCACGGCCTGGGCGCCGACGATGGTCTCGACGACGCTCGCAAGCACACCGACCAACGGATACTCGGTCGCGTCGTGCCCGGCCTCCAGGATGCGAAGGCCGGATTCGAGCGCCGCCAGGGCGTCATGATACCGCACCTCGCCGAGCACCAGGACGTCTGCGCCCGCAGCGCACGCGGCACCGATGAGAGACCCGCCGGACCCGTTCGCGAACGCGACCCGACGAACGGGGTCGCCGGCCTCGCCCCAGATGCGCACGGGCACTCCGAGGCGCTTCGCGACCACGGCCGCCAGGCCGTCAAGAGTCGTCGCCGGAATGTCGCCAACGGCCCCGAGAGAAGCCTGCGCGCGAGGCCTGGTCACGCGGGTCACCGTGATGAGCGGCTCCTCGTACGGGTGCACTGCTCGCGCTGCGCAGGCCACGCGTCCACCGTCGCCACGAGGTGCGACCATCTCCACGCGCACCTCGGCAGCGGCCGTTGCCTCGTGCCCGCCCACGGCCGGCGACGAGCCAGGAAGCGGCGTGAACGTCCCGATGCCAGGCGCTGAGAACGAGCACCGCTCGTACATGCCGATCCGTCCGGCTCCGGCCGCGGCCATCGCATCGATGATGCGACCCTCCGAGCCTTCGGGGGCGTACACCGTCACGAGGTCGAGCTCTTCTGTCCCCTGCTCGAGCGGTTCCATGCCGGTGAACCCGCACGCTCGAGCGAGCGCCACGCGGCCTTCGGGGGAGCGGTCGAGGTTCGTGTGCTCGCTGATCACGGCGACTCCTAACCGAAGCGCCTCCGCCACGATGGCTCCGGCAGGATCGTCCGCAACGATGGCCGAAACGTCGGCGAGGAACGGCGGGTGGTGCGTGACGAGGACCTGGCATCCGCTCCGCGCTGCTTCACGGATCGATGCGATCGTGGCATCGAGCGCGACGTACACGCGCTCGACCGGCTGGTCCGGATCCCCGATCCTGAGGCCGACGCGGTCCCACGGCTCGGCCCACGAAAGCGGAAAGCGACGAGCGAGCATCGCGGCGAGTTCGCCGACACAGACGGTCACAGGGACACCTCCTCCATGCGTCGCCCAGCGACGATGACCGCCGACCGGTACCCGACGCGCCGAAGCGCCTCGACGGCCTGCTCATAGGCGTGCCCGACCTCGCTCGGTGCGTGCGCGTCCGACCCGATGGTCACAGGCACGCCGCGGTCGTGGAGCATCCGCAGGAGCGCCTCACTCGGGTAGATCTCAGCGCACGGCTTGCGAAGACCCGCCGTGCTGACCTCGACGGCCGCCCCGGCATCAGCCGCCGCTTCCGCGAACGCCGCGTACAGCTCAAACGGATCGCGCGCGGGGAGGCGGCAGAACTTCTTCACGAGGTCTGCGTGCGCGATGACATCGGCGAGTCCAGAGCGCACGGCTGCGATAAGGTCCGCGAAGTACCGCTCCCACAGCGCGTCAGTGGACCAGCGTTCGTAGCCGTCCTGCCGGTCCGGGTCGTCGAACGCCCATCCGTCGATGTAGTGCACGCTTCCGAGCACGAAGTCGACCTCGATGCCTGAGAGCATCTGCCGCACATGCTCTTCGTTGCCTGGATGCAGGTCGACCTCGAGGCCGAGCAGGACGCGTGGGCCTCCCGAAGCAGCAGACGACTCCGCCGCAACGCGGACCTCAGCGAGATACTCCGGAAGCTCGGCGCCGGGCATCGCGTACGAGACCGCCTGCGGATCGCGCGTAAGAAGCTCTTCGGGCAGAGGCAGGTGCTCCGCGAACCCGAGGACGCTGATGCCGCGGCGAGCGGCGGCCTTCACGTACTCCGCAGCCGTGCCGTGCCCGTGACGGCATCGCCAGGTGTGGACGTGCATGTCGATCACGGCATCACCGGCGCCTCGCAACAAAGATAGCCACCGGCCTCACGCATCTCGCTGGTCTGCCTCGCGCGCAGCCCTGGCCACACGCAGCACCGCAAGGACCTCGCCCACGTCGACGGCCGCGATCGGAGCGATGATGGCAAGGGCGTGCTCGTGTGCGGCAACGCCGTTCGCGACGAGCCGGGCGAGCTCCTCGATGTCGTCGAGGGTGGCGACCCGCATGAGGCTGTGAGCGCGCGCCTGGCGGATGGCGACCCTCACGACGTCGGCCGCGTCCCGGTCCTTCACCACGAACAGGACGGACGTACGCTCGGGCTGGCTCGCGCGGGCGGCGACCTCTTCGAGATGCTTCACGAAGTGCGCTGCCGCTGCCAGGGTCACGCTTCCCGGGAGGTCGCGCGCGAGCACGACGATACCGGTGGGTGACACCCACGACCCGTCCTGTCTGACGTCGAACCCGAGCCGCTCCCCCGCTTCCCGGACGCGCTCGCGGAACTCTTTGCGCTGCCGCTCCTCACGGGCCTCGCGGGCATCGGGCACGGGAACGACTTCCTCGGAGACTCCAAGGTCGTCGCCAGAGTCGTCCTCGTTCGGGCTCCCACCGAGAAGGTCGCGCACGTCGCTTGTGAGCGCTTCCCGCGCATCCATCGTCAACAGCTCGGCAAGGCGCGGGTTGCTCACCTCGAGCGTGAGCCCGAAGACATTCAACACCGTGTGGCGCTGCTCGGCCGGGTCTCGCCCGATATCATCCTCGGTCATTCGCGCTCCTCCCTTCCAACGGCGTCGCGTGACAAGAGTACATCACCCGATGCGGCTGCGCTGCACTGCGTTCGTCGACGCACCCGGAGCCGCGACGATGCAGTGCGGACGCGCGATGCGCTCGTCTCGCAGAACGAGCCGTTTGCCGCACATCAGGTGCCGTTCGTCGAAACGAACACACCTTCGCTTGTGCCTGGCCAGCCGGGCTGGTATCGTGCGTGTCCCCCGAGGGAGCAAGCGTCCATGGTTGACAGCCACAGGGTGGCGAGAACCCGCTGGACTGCTCATGGAGAGGCCCGATGCGCACGCATCGGGCCTCTCGCTCGCTTCGGGCTACACGCTGGCGAGCAGCTTCGCCATCTCGATGCCGGCCAGCGCTGCGTCCCAGCCCTTGTTGCCCGCCTTGGTGCCAGAGCGCTCCACCGCTTGCTCGATGGTGTCGGCGGTCACGACACCGAAGATCACGGGCACGCCTGTGTCGAGCGACGCCTTCGCCACGCCCTTGGAGACTTCGGCCGCCACGTACTCGAAGTGCGGCGTCCCGCCTCGTATCACCACGCCGAGTGCGAGGACCGCGTCGTACCGGCCGCTTGCGGCCATGCGCTTCGCGACGAGCGGGATCTCGAACGCTCCGGGAACCCACGCGACGTCGACGTCCTCCTCGGCCACGCCGTGCCGCGTCAGCGCGTCCAGTGCCCCGGACAGGAGCTTGGACGACAGAAGCTCGTTGAAGCGGCTCACCACGATCCCGATCTTCAGACCGTGCCCGACCAGGTCGCCCTCGAAGATGGCCATGGTCACTCCCCTTCCGTCAGGTCCACCGGCAGATCGAGCCGGTGCGACATCTTGTCCTTCTTCGCCTTGAGGTACCGGACGTTTTGCACCGTGCATCCCACCTGCAGCGGCACCGCCTCTGTCACGGTCAGCCCGTACGCCTCGAGCCCGACGATCTTCGTCGGATTGTTGGTCATGAGGCGCATGCTTGTAAGCCCGAGGTCCGCGAGTATCTGGGCGCCGATGCCGTAGTCCCGCAGGTCCGCCGGATAGCCGAGCGCCTCGTTCGCCTCGACGGTGTCGAGCCCCTGCTCCTGGAGCTCATACGCCCGAAGCTTCTCCGCGAGCCCGATGCCGCGTCCTTCGTGTCCGACGATGTACAGCAGCACGCCCCGTCCTTCTTCTTGGATGCGCCGCATGGCTTCTTCGAGCTGCGCCCCACAGTCGCACCGCAGCGAGTGGAAGACGTCCCCGGTGAGGCACTCCGAGTGCACGCGCACCAGCACGTCCTTCTCGCCAGCGACCTCGCCGCACACGAGCGCGACGTGGGTCGAGTCGTCCACGAGCGACCGGTACCCGTGCGCGACGAACTCTCCGAAGCGCGTCGGAAGGCTCACCGTGGCGACCCGCTCGACGAGGCGTTCTGTTCGGCGGCGATAGCGGATGAGATCGGCGACGGTGATCATCTTCAGCCCGAATCGCTCAGCGACCTTCTCGAGCTCGGGGCGGCGGGCCATCGTCCCGTCGGGGTTGAGGATCTCGCAGATGACGCCTGCAGGGTACAGCCCCGCCAAACGCGCGAGGTCGACAGCGGCCTCGGTGTGCCCTGCCCGCTCGAGCACGCCGCCGGGCCGCGCGCGAAGCGGGAAGACGTGCCCCGGCATGGAGATGTCCTCAGGCTGTGTCGCCGGGTCGATCGCCGCCAGGATCGTCGCAGCGCGGTCCGCAGCAGAGATGCCGGTCGTGATCCGGCCCTTCGCGCCGATCGAGACGTGGAACGCCGTCTGCTGCGCCGAGGTGTTGACGCTCGTCATGGGCGGGATCTTCAGCTCATCCAGACGTTCGCCGGTCATCGGCAGGCAGATCAGCCCGCGCCCGTGCTGCGCCATGAAGTTGATGGCGTCCGGCGTCACCTTCTCGGCGGCCATCACGAAGTCGCCCTCGTTCTCGCGGTCTTCGTCGTCGACCACGATCACCATGCGCCCAGCGCGAATCTCCTCGAGCGCCTCTTCGATGCTCGAAAACGGGCTGCTCATGCGACCTCCTCGTGACAACGGCACATCATCGGCCTTCTGCGAGCTCGCGCAGCAGGTCCGCAAGGCCGCGCTTCGGCGGAGCAGCAGCGTCCGACGGCGATACGTACGCGTCCACGAACCGCTTGACGTACTTCCCGAGCACGTCCGCTTCCAGGTTCACAGGCGCTCCGATGGGCTTGTCCTTGAGCGTCGTGACCTGCTCGGTCTGCGGGATGACCGCCGCCGTGAAGCCTCGCTCTCCCACGCGAGCGACCGTTAGCGAGATGCCGTCGACGGCGATGGATCCCTTCTCGACGACGTACTCCATCACCGCAGGCGGTGCCCCGAACTGGTAGACCGTGTAGCCACCGGCCGGCTGCCTGAGCTCGACCTTCCCGATGCCGTCCACGTGCCCGGTGACGATGTGGCCGCCGAGGCGGTCGGACAGCCGCAACGCACGCTCCAGGTTCACCTTGGCGCCCTGCACGAGGGAGCCGAGGGTCGTCCGCTCGAGCGTCTCGCCGCTGACATCGGTCAAGAACGCTCCACGGATGAACTTCACGATGGTGAGGCACACGCCGTCCACCGCGACCGAGTCGCCGATGGCCATGTCGCGGCCGAACTCGGGCGCGTAGACCTCCAGGCGCATGCTGTTCCCGATGCGCTCAGCTCGCGTGACGACGCCCTCGCACTCGACAAGACCCGTGAACATCACTCGCTCCTCTCAGCGTCGCGGGCGCGAGGCACCCACACGACGACGACGTCCTCATCGAACACGGCGGACTCCTCGGCACGGTACACGGCGCGAAGATCCGCACCCGCGGCGTCTGCGGGACCCAGGTACGACGGAGGCGCCGCATTGCCAGCGAATCCCCCCGCAGTCACCACCGCGAGCCGGTCGATCGCCTCCGCACGGTGCAAGGCCGTGAGAAGCGCAGGCCCCGGTTCAACGAGCACGTCGTCCACGCCGTACGCAGCGATCGCGCGAAGCGCGCCGTCGATGCCGGACGCGTACTCGTAGAAGACGACATCGCCTCCTGCCGCCCGGAACGCGTCCACCTGCCGCGCATCGGCCCGCTCCGAGACCACCAGCGCCACGGGACCGAGGCCGTCTTCGAGCATGCCGAGCCGTGGCGCAGGGACAGAGGTCCGGGCGATGACGAGGCGCCGCGGTTGCCGCTTCGTGGGCCGACCGCTCGCATCGCGGACCGTGAGCGCGGGGTCGTCGATCGCGGCGGTCGATGCGCCGACAGCGACGGCGGTCGACCGCGCGCGAAGCATCATCGTGGCTCTCGCACCGCCAGCACCGGTGATCCGCGCGCGCCTGTTGACCCGCAGGGCCGGCTTGCCATCGAGCGAAAGGGCCACCTTCACGGTCACGAACGGCCTGCCGGTGCGTATCCGGTGCAACCACGCCTCGTTCTGGCGCTCGAACGGGCCCGGATCGGGCGCGAAGCGCACGACGACGCCTGCCTGCTCGAGCGCCTCCGCGCCGTTGCCGGTGACGTCAGGGTTGGGGTCCCGCATCCCGATGACGACCTCGCGCACGCCGGCCCGGACGAGCGCTGGCGTGCACGGCGGCGTCTTTCCGAAGTGGTTGCACGGTTCGAGCGTGACGTACGCTGTGGCGCCAGACGCCTCGGCGCCAGCGGTCTTGAGCGCGACGATCTCCGCGTGGTCCTCTCCCGCACGCGCGTGGAAGCCTTCGCCGACGATGCGCCCGTGGCGCACCAGCACGCAGCCCACGAGCGGGTTGGGGCTCGTCGTACCGCGACCGCGTTCAGCGAGTTCGTACGCACGGCGAAGCATCGGGTCGTCGATGCGCTGTGCGTCGTCAAAGAACAGGCTCACGCCTTGCTCGACCTTCCTTCTCCCGTCCGGACTGTCACCGTCGGCACCGGGATCTCACCGGTTCGGCCCCTCTCGGGGTTCGCGGGCTGTCACCGCCGGTGGGGACTTGCACCCCGCCCTGAAGAAAGCACCCGTATGCTACCACCCGGTCGGCCGCTCAGCAAACCGCCGTTGTGGCGGCCGTCCTGAGATCGACGAGCGCAGCGCCAGGGTCCTGCGCGCTGAAGATGGCGTTTCCCGCCACGAGCAGCGTGGCCCCCGCCTCGACGACCGCGCGCGCCGTGCCACCATCGATGCCGCCGTCGACTGCGATCCGGGCGGCGCTGCCGGTCGACGCGATCATGCGTGTCAGCTCGTGGATCCTTTCCAGGGACGCCGGGATGAACGCTTGTCCGCCGAAGCCGGGATCCACGCTCATGACGAGCACCTGGTCGACCTCCTGAAGCACGGGTTCCACGAACGAGAGCGGTGTGCCCGGGTTGAGCGAGACGCCGGCGCCTCGTCCGGCCTCCTTGATGGAGCGGACGACGCGATGGACGTGGCGGCACGCTTCGACGTGGACGACCACGATGTCCGCCCCGGCGTCCAGGTACCACTGCACCGTGTCGTCGGGGTTGTCGATCATGAGGTGCACGTCGAGGGGAACGTGCGCGATGCGCTTGAGGGCCCTGACGACCGGGGGACCGACGGTGAGGTTCGGGACGAAGTGGCCGTCCATCACGTCGACGTGGATGAGGTCTGCGCCCGCGCGTTCCACCGCCCGTATCGCGCTGCCGAGGTCGGCGAAGTCTGCCGACAGGATCGATGGGGCGATCAGGACGTTCGACACGCTGCCTCCTAGTCCTCGACGAGCCCCATCCCGTGAAGCTCGTCTTTGGCCTCGCGTCCCATGAGCGCATCAGCGGCGCTCGAAACGGACGCTCCCTCGTACAGGATAGCGCGGACCTGGTGCGTGATGGGCATGTCCACGCCGACGCGCCTTCCGAGCTCATCGACCGCGATGCACGCGAGCGCCCCCTCGGCGACCATGTGGGTCTTGGCCGCGTAGCTCTCGACGGTCCCACCGTGCGCGACGTGCTCGCCGAGCCCGCGATTGCGGCTGTGGCGCGAGGTGCACGTCGCGATGAGGTCACCGACGCCGGCGAGCCCCATGTACGTGAGAGGGTTGGCGCCGAGGTGCGTGCCGAGCCGCGCCATCTCGGCAAGCCCTCGCGTCATGAGCGTGGCCTTGGTGTTGTCACCGTATCCGAGACCGTCCGATATGCCCGCAGCGATGGCGATGACGTTCTTCGTGGCTGCAGCGATCTCCACGCCGACCACGTCCGGGTTCGTGTACACGCGGAAGGTCGGCGCGGAGAAGATCTCGCGCAACGCAAGGCCGAGCGTCTCGTCGTACGCGGCCACCACCGACGCCGACGGGATGCCGACGCTCACCTCCTCAGCGTGGTTCGGCCCAGAGAGCGCCGCGATACGCGTCGTCCCGCCGAGGACCTCTGAGAGCACCTCGGTCATGCGAAGGAGGGTCTCGCGCTCGAGTCCTTTGGCGAGGGACACGACGGGCGTCGTGGGCGCCAGCGCGTCCCGCATGGCTTCTGCGATGCTCCTCACTGCGTGCGACGGCGTGGCCACGACCACGACGTCTGCGCCGTGGACCGCGGCCTCGACCGAGGATGTCCCGCTGACCGCCTCAGGGAGAGCCACCGAGCTCAGGTGGCGCGGGTTGCGGTGCTCCGAGGATATGCGCGCTGCCGCTTCAGGGTCGCGCGCCCACAGCGTGACCGAGAGGCCTTTGCCTCCGAGAAGGGCGGCCATGGCCGTGCCCCACGAGCCTGCTCCCACGATCGCGACGCGCGTCATGCGGGCACCGCCTCACGAACGCGGCCCAGCCGCGGCTCTTCCCCGCGCATGATGCGACGGATGTTCGAGTGGTGACGCCAGAACACGAGGGCGCCCGCTGCGAATCCAAGCAGCACGAGGGCCGTCCTGTCGCCGTACATGATGATGACCAGCATCGGGAACTCGAGCGCGAGGACGACCGAGGCGAGCGACACCATCCGACCCACCAGAAGAACGGTCAAGAACGTCACGAGGAGGACGAGGGCGCCGGTCGGCATGATGACACTCACGGCTCCGGCCGCGGTAGCGACGCCTTTCCCGCCCCGGAATCCGATGAACGGCGAGAACGAGTGGCCCGCGATCGCGGCGAGCGCGCAGGCGACGAGCCCCCAGTCGTGCGGCCGCTCGCCGACACCTGACAAGACCACGCGAGCGATCGCGACTGCCGCGGCACCTTTCGCGACGTCCAGCACGAGCACGGCGATACCGGCCGCCGGGCCGAAGGTCCTGAAGACGTTCGTCGCGCCAGGGTTCCCGCTGCCGTGCTGACGGACGTCCGTCCTGAAGAACAGGCGGCTCACGATGACGGCGAACGGGAGGCTGCCCAGCGCCAGCCCGATAGCGACAACGGCGGCTATGCGCACCCAGACGTCCACGTCACGCTTTCTTCCTGAACGCCAATCGTATCGGCGTGCCGGTGAGGTTGAAGGTCTCGCGCAGCCGGTTCTCCAGGTAGCGCTCGTACGACGGCTCGACGAGGTCCGGGTGGTTCACGAAGAAGGTGAACTCCGGCGGTTGGCTGCGCGTCTGGGTGACGTACGCGAGCTTCAGATGCCTCCGCCCTTTGCTTACCGTGTGACCGGTCGCCTTGATGTCGGTGAGCAGACGGTTGAGCTGGCTCGTGGGGATGTGCTGCGAGTACGCCTCCGACACCGCCTTCACGGCGTCGAAGATCCTGCCGGTCCCCGCTCCCGTCAGAGCGCTCACGCGCAGGACAGGAGCGTACGAGATGAATCCGAGCTTCTCCCCTGCCTGCTCAGCGATCTCGTGCTTACGGTCCGGACCGGACACGACGTCCCACTTGTTCAGCAGCACGATGATGCCGCAGCCTCGCTCCTCAGCGAAGCGCGCGACGCGCTGGTCCTGGTCAGTGACACCGAGCGTGGCGTCGATCACGAGCAGGGCCACCTGAGCCTGGTCGATGGCGCGCATGGCGCGGACGAACCCGTAGTACTCGACGGAGTCATCGATCTGGGACTTGCGGCGTAGGCCGGCCGTGTCGATGAGCCGCAGCGTGAGGCCGTCGCGCTCGACGATGGTGTCGATCGCATCGCGGGTCGTTCCAGCGACGTCGGAGACGATCGCGCGCTCGACGCCGATAAGGCGGTTGTAGAGCGAGGACTTGCCGGCGTTCGGCCGGCCGATGATCGCGATGTCGATCGCCTCGACCGTCTCGGCGGCAGTCTCGGTCGGGAGCGTCTCGACGATGGCATCCAGCAGGTCGCCCGTGCCGTGACCGTGCAGCGCCGACACCGGCCACGGCTGCCCGAGCCCGAGCCCCCAGAACTCGTGGACGGCCTCCTCTCGCGACGGGTCGTCGACCTTGTTCACGACGAGGAACACCGGCTTGTCTGTGCGACGGAGCAGCGCAGCCACGTCATCGTCACCGGGAGCAAGACCGGTCTTGCCGTCGACGAGGAACACGATGGCGTCGGCTTCTGCCGCTGCACGGACCGCCTGTGCGCGGATCGACGGACCGAAGGCATCGTCGGTCTGAAGCTCGATGCCGCCGGTGTCGATGAGCATGAACTCTGTGCCGTTCCAGTCCGCGCGATGGTAGCTCCTGTCGCGCGTCACGCCGCGCGCCTCGTGCACGATGGCGTCTTGGCGTTGTGCTATGCGATTTACGAACGTCGACTTGCCGACGTTCGGGCGGCCGACCACGGCCACGAGCGGCAACGCCATGCGGTCCTCCCTACAGGTGCGCGAGCGCTCGCGCAAGATCGCCGGCAGTCGAGCCGACGGCACGGACGCGAGCGCGCGACCGACGGCCGATGTCGCGCACCGTCATGTCATCCAGGGTGAGCGCGTCGGAGTTTAGCACGATGTCGGGCACCAGGTATGTACCCCGACCGCCGTGAGCGACGATGGCGCGCGCGATGTCGTCACCGGAGAGAAGACCGGTGACGGCGACGTTCCCGCCAAGAAGACCGTTCTCAACGGCCAAGACGTCTATCCGCTCGGCGCCAGGGATGCGCCGTACCAGACCAGACAAGACGGGCGCGAACATCGTGCCGGTGACCAGGACGACCCTCGCGCCGCGCGATGCAAGAGCCGGCGGCGCCGCCTCGAACTCGTCGACGAAGCTCCTCACGAGCCCGATGCCGTTCTCGTACTGCGGAAACCCGTCGTAGTACTCCGCAGGCGGTATCTCAGCGCGCGCGAGCAGGTAGAGCTCGTCGGCCGCGTACACCCACGATGTCCCGCGCACGGGCCGTGCGCGCGCCTGGAACTCGTGCACCAGGGCGATCGTCTCGTCAGCGCCGCGCGCGTCGTACGACGTCGAGAACCGGTGCTGGTGCTTGGTGAAGCCGAGCGGCACGACGCCCACCGACGCCACGTTCTCGCGCGGCGCCAGGTGCTCGAGCGTCTGACGCAGCACATCCCCGTCGTTGACTCCCGGAACGGCGACCACCTGCACGTGGATCACGATGCCGCCTGCGAGCAGCTCGTCGAGCCGTTCAAGCGCTCGATCCTCACCGCGAGGCGCGATCAAGCGGCGTCGAACCTCCAGATCCACGGCATGTAACGACACGTGAAGGGGGCTCAAGCGCTGCTCGATGATCCTGCGCACGTCCTCGTCTGTGAGGTTCGTGAGCGTGATGAAGTTGCCGTGCAGGAACGAGAGCCGGTAGTCGTCGTCGCGCACGTAAAGCGAGCGACGCAGCCCTCGAGGCAGTTGCGCGACGAAGCAGAAGCTGCACGCGTTGCTGCACTGCCTGACGCCGTCGAAGAGGGCCCCTTCGAACTCGACCCCCAAAGGACGGGAGCCAGTGCTGAGCACCACCGTGCGCCGCGCCTCGTCACGGTCGACCTCCACCTCGAGGGGATCCTCGGCTGTCGCCCACTGCCAGTCCAGGAGGTCGACGACCGGACGGCCGTTGACTGAGACGACGCGGTCGCCTGGCCTCAGGCCCGCATGCCACGCCGGGCTGCCGAACCTCACGCGAGCGATCCGCCCGCCGATGTGCTCGGGCTCGCCGTATCGGCGCTCAGGCATCGCCCATCCGCTCGATGGCGTCAACGATGCGGTCGATCTGGTCGCTCGGCGTGGACGCTCCGGCCGTCACGCCCACGACGCGTGCGCGGTCGAACCAGGCGGGGTCGATCTCTTCCGGCGTCTCGATGTGGTGGACGTTCGGATTCTCTTCTCGGCAGATCTCAGCGAGCCGCGTGGTGTTACCGGAGTTGTGCCCGCCGACGACCACCATGGCATCTACGGTCCGCGCCAGCTCGCGCGCGGCCTTCTGCCGTTTGGTGGTGGCGCTGCAGATGGTGTTGAATACGCGCAGCTCCGAGGTCCGCGGCAGCAACGCGCATACGACGTCTTCGAGCCGCTGTGCGGTCTGCGTCGTCTGCACCACCACGCCCACGCGCTTCGACGGCAGACGCTCGGGCAGCGATCGGGCGTCTTCCACGACGATGGCCTCGCCCCCCGCATGGGCCACGATGCCTTCGACTTCCGGATGGTCCGCCTCCCCTACGATCACGACGGTGTAGCCGTGCTCCGCGAGGTCGGCAGCGTGGCGTTGCGCCGTCGAGACGAACGGGCAGGTGGCATCGACGACCCGGAGACCGCGCTCTTCTGCGCGCGCGATGACCGCCGGAGGAACGCCGTGCGAGCGGACGACGACTGTCCCGGACGCGATGTCCTCCACGCCATCGGCGACCTCGACCCCCATCGTCTTGAGCTCCTCGACCGCCTGGGGATTGTGGATGAGCGGACCGAGCGTGTGCACTGCAGCCCCGGTCGCCGCGGCCTCGTGAGCGAGGCGCAGTGCGCGTTCCACGCCGTAGCAGACGCCGGCGTGCTCAGCGACGATGACCTTCATCCGTTGAGCTCCTTCGCTCGCTCGACGCACTCGCCGATCCGTTCCATGATACGCCGGCTGAGCGCGTCGATCTGGTCCCGGCGCGAACCGTCCTTCGGAAAGTCCGCGACGGCGATGGGCGCTCCGTACACCACCGTGACGCGCCGAAGTCTCGGGAGACGCTGACCGCGCGGCCACACACGATCCGTGCCCGCGATGCCGACAGGCACGATCGGCACGCCCGCGCGCAGCGCGACGAACGCCGCCCCGCCCCGTGCGCTTCCGAGCTCATCCGAGTCCTGACGGGTCCCTTCCGGGAAGATCCCGACGAGCTCGCCGCTCGAGAGAAGCTGCGCGGCGGTCGCGAGAGCGGCGCGGTCGGCGCCCGAGCGGTCCACGGGGAATGCCCACAGACGTGGGAGCGCCCAGCCGAGAAGCCCAGAGAAGAGCTCCTTCTTCGCCATGAAGTGGACGTGGCGAGGGGCGACGCACCACAGGATCACCGGATCCATGTACGAGCGGTGATTGCCCGCAAGCACGGCTCCGCCCGACCGCGGCACGTGCTCACGGCCGACGTCGCGGACGCGGAAGGCCAGCCGCATGAGCGGTCGGCCGACGAAGCGAAGGGCGCGCCCGAGCCACATCACGGCCTCCGCACGTGCACGAGCCGCTCGATGGCCTCGACGACCTCGTCGACGGTACGCCCCGTGGTGTCGACAGTCACCGCGTCTTCAGCGACGGTGAGCGGGCTCGTCTCGCGCGTAGTGTCCACCTCATCGCGGCGGGCGATGTCGGAGACCACATCTTCCAACGTTGCCTCGTACCCCGCACCGGCGCGGTCCTTCAGACGCCGAGCAGCCCGCTCGCGTGCAGAGGCGGTGAGGTACACCTTGACTTCAGCGTCTGGAAAGACCACGGTCCCGATGTCACGGCCCTCCACGACGATGTCCGACCCGGCCGCACAACGACGCTGCTCAGCAACCATCGCCGAGCGGACCTCAGGAATCCGTGCAACGGCGCTCACCGCGGCGTCCACCTCCGGCGTGCGGATCGCGACCGTGACGTCACGGCCACGGACGGTGATGCGCCGGTAAACGGGGTCGTCGCCGGCGTACTCGAACGCGATCATGGCGGCGTGCGCGAGCTCGGCCAGCGCAGCGGCGTCGTCGAGAGAGACGCCCTGTTCGAGCGCCTCTTCAGCCACTGCCCGGTACATCGCCCCCGTGTCGAGGTACCGGAAGCCGAGGCGCCGCGCCAGCGCGCGCGCCACGGTGGACTTGCCGGATGCCGCCGGCCCATCGATGGCGACGATCATCACTCTCCTTCGCGATCGAACCACCGACGGATTCTATCACTCCCGAAGCGCCGCTCAGCCGGCAGCCAGCCGCGCGAGGTCGTCG
Source organism: Parvivirga hydrogeniphila (assembly GCF_023371205.1). NCBI lineage: Bacteria > Bacillati > Actinomycetota > Coriobacteriia > Anaerosomatales > Anaerosomataceae > Parvivirga > Parvivirga hydrogeniphila. Next base: position 1,100,191 of record NZ_JAMCCO010000001.1, on the reverse strand, counting down.
AGGAACCGCGGATAGGATATCTCCACGGCTTCGAACGCCCGGATGCGGACGGGCTCCTGCGCTGCGAGTCCCGCGACCGCGAACGCCATCGCGAGCCGGTGGTCCCCGCGCGACGAGACGCTGGCCCCCTGAAGCCGTGCCGGACCCTCAACCACGAGGTCGTCACCGTCCGCGTACGCGCGCGCCCCCATCGCCTGCAGCCCGCCGACGATGGCGTCGAAGCGGTCCGACTCCTTGACGCGAAGCTCGCCCACCGAACAGAAACGCGTGGCTCCCTCGGCGGCCGTCGCAGCCACGGCGAGCACGGGCACCTCGTCGATGAGGCTCGGGACCTCCTCAGGAACCACCGTCGTGCCGCGAAGCGCGCCGCTGTGTCGCACGGCGACGTCGCCGACGTCCTCTCCCCCGCTTCTGCGAGAGCGCACGACGGTGATGTCGGCACCCATGCGCCGCAGGACCTCGAAAAAGCCCGTGCGCGTCGGGTTCAAGCACACGTCGCGGAAGACGACCTCGCTTCCAGGAACGAGCAGCGCCGCCACGATGAGGAAGGCGGCCGACGACGGGTCTGCCGGGACCGGGACGTCGGTCGCGACGAGGTCCTGCGGCCCGCTGAGGCGCACGCACGTGGAGGACTCCCGGACAAGATCGGCTCCGAAGGCCGGCAACAGGCGCTCCGTGTGGTCGCGGCTCGGCGCCGGTTCTGTCACGCGCGTGACGCCGCGCGCGTGAAGCCCAGCCAGCAGAAGCGCGCTTTTAACCTGCGCGCTCGCCACGCCGAGCGTGTGGTCGCACCCGACCAGGTCGCCGCCGTGGACCTCGATCGGCAGCGTGCCGGATCCGCTCACGCAGAACCGCGCCCCCATCCGCTCCAGCGGATCGGTGACCCGTCGCATCGGCCGACGGCTCAACGAAGCGTCGCCGACAAGACGCACAGCGAGCGGATACCCGGCGAGCACGCCCATGAGCAGCCTCGCGGTGGTGCCGCTGTTCCCGCAGTCGATGGGCCCCGCCGGGGCATGCGGACCGCGCGCGCCCCAGCCCTGGACGACGACGTCGAGCCCGTCGGCGCCAGGCCGCGTCGCCACGCCAGCGCCGAGCGCGCTCACGGCGCTGATCGTCGAGCGCACGTCGTACGCGTCGAGCACGTCGCAAAGCACGCTCGTTCCCTCGGCCATCGCGGCGAAGAGCACCGCTCTGTGCGAGATCGACTTGTCGCTCGGCACGCGGATGCTCCCGCGAAGCGGTGCGCCTGCTGGCTCGATCGTGACGTCCACCTCAGCCCTCCCCGAGAAGCCGGAGCGTCGGCTCGTAGCCGCCGGCGAGCAGGTCGCTCACGAGCCGGTCACGGTCGCCCTCGTCAGTCAGCACGAGCCGCAGGACCGCGCTGTCCTCGGAGACGTGATCGATCTCCACGTCCTCGATGTTGCATCCGACGCGCCCGACGAGCGTGGTGATCTCGCTGATGACGCCGGGACGGTCGCGCATCGGGATCGCGAGCTCGTAGAGCGCCGCACTCTCTGGGACCCAGCGAGCCGGCAGCGACCGCCTGACTTCGGCGGCCTCCGAAAGCAACGAGCGGATGCGGCGGTCGTCGCGGCTCTGTACCGCCTCACGGAAGCGGAGGATGAGAGCCGCAAGCCGCGCCAGCCCTTCCGCGATAGGCTCGGCGTTCTCCATACAGATGCCGGTCCACAGCTCCGGGCTGCCGGCAGCGATGCGCGTCATATCCTTGAAGCCGCCCGCCGCAAGACGCAGCGCATCGTGACCTGCCGGCTGCTCCGCGACGAGCGATACGAGAGCTGCGGCGGTGACGTGGGGAACGTGGCTGATGAGCGCGACGGCCTCGTCGTGCGCCTCCGGGGGGATCACGATCGAGCGCGCCCCAAGCGCCGTCACGAACTCGTGGAGCGTCCGGTACGCGGACGCAGGCGTCGCGCTCGTCGGCGTGAGCACCCAGTACGCGCCGTCGAACAGGCTCGCAGTGGCGGCGTCGATGCCGCTGCGCTCCGAGCCCGCCATCGGATGCCCGCCGATGAAGGTGAACGGAGGGTCGAGGCGGGCAGCATGTTCGACGATGGCGGACTTGGTGGAGCAGACGTCCGTGACGATGCCGTCGAACCCGTCGTGCGCAAGCACGTCCATCCATTCCAGCGCTGCGTCCACGGGCGTGCAGACGACCACGAGGTCGAACGACCCCGGACCGAACAGCCGGCCCTCTCGCGCCCGGTCGGCAGGCACGGCCGTATCGACGATGCGAGCCTCACGGGCGCGTTCGCAGGTGCACGCGTCGCGGTCCACCCCCGTCACGTGCGGTGCGTCCGCCATTCGGCGCGTGGCGGCCGCGACCGACCCGCCGATCAGCCCGAGCCCGATGACGGCGACCCGTTCCAGCACGTCACGCCTCCGTTCCCACGCTGCGCCCGACAATCGAGGCGAGCGGACGCAGCTCCGCAACAAGGTCGGCGAACATCTCAGGCGTGAGCGACTGCGGGCCGTCGCACCGCGCGTGCTCTGGGTCGATGTGGACCTCCACCATCACGCCGTCGGCACCAGCGGCAAGCGCGGCCCGGCACATCGGCCGCACGAGGTCGCGCCTGCCGGTGCCGTGCGACGGGTCGGCGATCACCGGCAGATGGGTGAGCGTCTTGAGAGCGGAGACCGCGGCCAGATCGAGCGTGTTGCGCGTATAGGTCTCGAAAGTCCTGATGCCGCGCTCGCAGAGCACGACGTCGCGGTTGCCGCCTTTCAAGACGTACTCCGCCGCGGAGAGGACCTCCTCTATCGTGGCAGACAGGCCCCGCTTGAGAAGCACCGGCTTGCGCAGCCTGCCGAGCTCCTCGAGCATCATGAAGTTCTGCATGTTCCGTGCGCCTACTTGCAGCATGTCCGCGTACTCGGCGACCGTCTCGGCGTCGCGCACGTCCAGCACCTCGGTCACCATCGGAAGCCCCACGTCGTCGGCAGCCGCCCGCAGGAGCCGAAGCCCTTCCACGCCGAGCCCCTGGAACGCGTATGGGCTGGTGCGTGGCTTGAACGCGCCTCCTCGGAGTATCGTCGCGCCTGCCACTTTCACGGCGCGCGCGGTCTTCAGGACCTGCTCTTCCGTCTCCACCGAGCACGGCCCGGCGATCACTGCGAACGAGGAGCCGCCGATAGCGGCCGACCCGACGCACACGACCGTGTCTTCCGGCTGGAAGTCCCGAGAGACGAGCTTGTACGGCTTGAGGACCCGGACGACCTGCTCGACACCGGGCAGGCCTTCCAGTTCGAGGGAGTACATCACCTCGCGGTCGCCGATGACCCCGATGATGGTCTTCACCTCGCCGCGCGAGAGATGCGCCTCGGCGCCGGCCTCCTTCAGAAGCGCGACGACGTGATCGATCTCCTCGCGCGTCGCGTGATCCCGCATGACGATGAGCACGGTGCCTCACCCCTTCGTGTGACGATGCGCAGTCCGCGTGCGCGGACTCAGATGTGGCCGAGTTTGGCGGCTGCGGCCTCGAAGGCCCGGATCGTGCGCTCGGTGTCGGACGGCGTGCCGACGGTCACCCGCAGCGCAGGGCTCGTCCCGAAGTCCCGCACGATGACCCCTTCGGCGAGCAGCGCCTGGAACGCTTCGACCGGCTGGGAGGTGTGCACGTACACGAAATTCGTCTCCGACGGCGCGTACGTGATGCCGAGCCGGTCGAAGCACGAATAGAGGTAGGTCTTCTGTTCCTGGTTCTCGGCCCGACGCCGCCGCACCTCGGCCTCGTCGTCCAGCGAGTAGTACGCCGCCACTTGCGCCACGGTGTTCACGTTGAACGGCTCCCGGACCTTGTCGATGGCGCGCGCGAGAACCGGTGGCATGACCGCGTAGCCGACGCGCAGCCCTGCAAGCGAGTACATCTTGGAAAAGGTCCGGCAGACCGCAAGCGGCCTCTCGCCGTCGAACCAGGTGAGCGCATCGGGAAACTCTGGCGACGTCACGAACTCGAAGTACGCCTCGTCCACGACGACCAGCACGTGATCCGGCACGCGCTCCATGAAACGTGCGAACGCGTCCTTGCCGTAGATGGTTCCCGTGGGGTTGTTGGGGTTGCAGAGGAAGACGATGCGCGTCCGCGGCGTGATTGCATCGAGGATTGCCTCCAGGTCGTGCACGTCCCCATCGGCGAGGGGCACCCGCACGGCGACGCCGCCGAAGATTGCGGCCACCATCGGGTACACGACGAAGGACGGCCACGCGAACACGACCTCGTCGCCGGGCCGCAGAACCGCCTGCGCAATCAGTCGCAGCACCTCGTTGCTGCCGTTGCCGATGACGAGGGTCTCGGTGTCCACGCCAAGGCGACGCGCGAGCTTCTCTTTGAGCGCCGCGCACGCCCCGTCCGGATAGCGGTTCAGGCGGGGCAGGACGGCCCGCATCGCTGCCATTGCCGTCGGAAAGGGACCGCACGGGTGCTCGTTGCTCGACAGTTTCAGCACCGTGTCCACGCCAGCCTGCTCGCGCACCTGGCTTGCGCGCAGCCCTGGCGCGTACGGGACGAGCGGCTCGAGGTCCGGTCTGATGATGTCGTCGATGGCCACACCCGCTCCTCGGCTGCAGGTTGCGTGAGATTGTCCCCTACCGGGAAGCCACGCGCAAGGCGGTTGCGACACGCGAGCAAACCAGCCCACGCAACCTCACACATCAGCCCGTGGCCGGAAGAGCCGCACCAGGGTGGCATGACCCCTCTCCGCAGCGATCTCGGCGACACCGCCCGTGGGGAGCGCGAAGGCCCACATCGCTTCAGGCGGCAGCCCGAGGAGCGACGCCACGAGCGCTCTGCCTGTGCCGCCGTGCGTGAACACGCACACGGTCCGGTCGGCCTCGATCAACGCGTTGCGGACAGCGCGTACGCGCGCGAGGAAGTCCTCCCACCGTTCGCCTCCGGGCGCAATCTCCCCGGTCGGCTCGGGCACCGTCGCCGTCCCTGCCTGAGGCACCGATGGCAGGTAGCGGATCTCCAGACCCAGCGAACGCGCCTCGTCGAACGTGAGTCCTTCCGCAGCACCGAAGCCGATCTCCTGCAACTCTTCCACGACCCGAAGCGGAACGGCGCACGGTGTGGCTGCGTGTGCCGCCTTCAGCGCCCGAGGCGCTGGTGAGCTCCACACCGTATCAGGACGTGCCTTCTCGACGAACGAGACGAGCGCCTTGGCCTGGTTGCGGCCCTCCTCCGTCCAGGGAGAGTCGGTCGCGGCGATGTAGCGGCGCTCAACGTTCGCCTGCGTCTCAGGATGCCGTATCACTGCGATCCGCGCCATGCGACAACCTTACCGTCCAGCCAGCGCAGACGCGAGCAGTGTGGCGGTCTCGGTGAGCACGATCCCTGCTCCGATGAGGTCGCCTGTGATTCCGCCGACGGGCCGAGCGAGCGCCCGCGGCACGGCCAGTGCGGCGGCCAGTCCGACTATGAGGGCCAGAGGGTCGTGCCCGGACAGCACGACCGCCAACGCTGCGACCGGGATCGCTCCGGCAACCAGCACAGGGATCGGCCGGCGGGAGGCAAGCCGGACGGCGAGGCCGTCTCGGCGAGCAGGAGCGAGCGTGCATAGGGCGACCGACCCTCCGAATCGGGCCGCGATGGAAGCCCAGACGATCGTCCACCACTGCGCATGCGAGACGACGACGGCCCCTGCGGCGGCCTGCAGCATCAGCGTGAGAACGAGCGTGGCCGCCCCATACGACCCGATGCGGCTATCGCGCATGATTGCAAGCCTGCGTTCGCGGTCTCGGCCAGCGGCGCGTGCGTCTGCGGCATCAGCAAGTCCGTCGAGGTGCAGCATGCCGGTGACCGTCGCCCACGCCGCAACCAGCGACACGCCCGCGAGAAGGCAGCCGAGGTCCCCTCGCGCCGCACGTGAAACGCTGAACGCAACGCCGGCCCCCACCGCACCCACCACGCCGCCGATCCACGAGAACCACGGCACCGGGTCGCTGTCGCCTTCCGGACGCACCGGCAGGACGGTGAGCCACCCAAACGCCTCGCGAAGCCCAGAAAGCGCGCTCATGACCCCTCGGCCTTGCTCACACCTGCTTCTTCAAAGGTCGCCATGCCGCCGATCACCGCGCACGCGGCGTCGAGCAGCGGAAGCGCGAGTGCAGCGCCGCTCGCCTCGCCCAAGCGAAGGTCGAGGTCGAGCAACGGCTCTGCCCCGATCGCCTCCAAAAGCACAGCGTGGCCGCGCTCGCGAGAGCGGTGCGAGGCGACGAGGTACCCGGCGCTCGCAGGCGCGAGGCGCACGGCCACGAGCGCAGCGGCGGTCGAGATGAAGCCGTCGACGAGCGCCACCGCGCCGTGCCGAGCACACCCCAGCACGGCACCCGCCATCGCTGCGATCTCCAGACCGCCCACTGCAGCGAGGGCGCCGAGGGGGTCCGCCGCCGTAGCCGAGTTCACGGCGAGCGCCCGCTCCACCGCCGCCTGCTTGCGGGCGATGCCGTGCTCGTCGAGGCCGGTCCCTGGCCCCACGACGTCAGCAGGTTCGGCCGGGACGAGCGCACACGCGAGCGCCGTCGCGGCGGTCGTGTTGCCGATGCCCATCTCACCGATCGCGATCACGCGCATACCGCTCTCGATGAGTTCACGAGCGGCACGGAACCCGACCTCGAGCGCCTGAACGGCCTCGTCCAGCGTCATCGCCGGCCCGAGCGTCATGTCGGCCGTGCCCGCCCGTACCTTCGCGTGGCGGACACCCGGAGCTCCGTCGAGCGGTGCAGCGACGCCCACGTCGTAGACGACGAGGTCGGCACCGGCCGACCGTGCGATCTGGTTGATGGCCGCTCCGCCGGCCGCGAAGTTGTAGACCATCTGCGCCGTGACTTCTTGCGGGTACGCCGAAACGCCGTGCGCCGCAACGCCGTGGTCGCCGGCGAACACGACGACGGCTGCAGGACGCGATGACGGCGTCACGGTGCCCTGCACTCCTGCGATCTGCGCGGCGACCGTTTCGAGGCGCCCCAAGCTGCGGGGTGGCTTCGTGAGAGCGTCCAGCCGCTCCCACGCAGCGGCGCGCCACGCGGAGTCGAGCGGCACGATCCTCTCGATCTCGTCGAGCACGCTTCCACGCACGTCGGCCATCTCACACTCCCTCGTCAGTCCTAGGTACTGCGGTCGGGAGCGCTTTCAGGTCGAGCAGCCTCCCGCACACTACGAGAAAGGCGCGCTCCGCCGCGTCCACCAACCGCCGGTTCGCGCTCCCGAGCGCGTCGGCGAACGCGCGACCGGACGGGTAGGCGGGAACGACGCCCCACCCGACTTCGTTCGTCACGACGATCGTCTCGCCCTCTCGTGCGACGAGCGCATCGACGATCGCGTGCGCGACCTCGGTGGCTGCCGCCGGCGAGATCCGGTCGGGGTCATCGCCTGTTCCCCACAGAAGCGACGCGAGCATCATGCCGAGGCAGTCCACCAGCAGGCACTCCTGCGGATCGACCGCAGCCAGCCACTCGGACGGGCTGACGCCGGCGACTTCGAGGACCCGCCAGGCGGCAGGCCGGGACCTGCGGTGCGCCTCGATGCGCGCGGCCATCTCGGGGTCGCCGTCGGCGATGCCCGCAACAGCGACGACGACCGGCAACCCGGTTTGGGCCGCACGCACGACCGCTGCGGACGACTTGCCGCTTCGTGTGCCGCCGGTAAGCACCGTAAGACCCATCTCACGCTCCCGTCTCGGCAGCGCTCATCAGCGCAGCGACCTCGTGCGGCTCCAATGCCCGCGTTGCACCCGCAGGCAGGTCGCCCAAGGCGACAGGACCGATGCGCTCACGGTGCAGGTCGATGACCGGGTGGCCGACATGGCGGAACATCCGCCGCACCTGCCGCTTGCGCCCTTCGCGTATCGTGATGCGCACGATCGCGCTTCCTTCGCGGAGCTCCAAAAGCGTCACGTCCGCCGGCCTGGTCGGACCATCGGCGAGCACGACACCGTCTCTCAGCTTCTGAAGCGAACGCTCCGAAGGGTGCCCCTCGACTCGGGCGAGGTAGGTCTTCGGGACGTGGAACCTCGGGTGCATGAGCATCTGCGCGAACTCGCCGTCGTCCGTGAGCAGCAGAAGGCCGGTCGTCTCTGCATCGAGCCTCCCGACCGGGAACACGCGCCTGCCAAGATCCGGAAGCAGGTCGGCCACGATGGGCCGTCCGAGCGGGTCCTTGAGCGTCGTCACGTACCCTGCCGGTTTGTTCAGCATGAGGTAGAGGTGCGTCTGTGGCGGCGCGACGACGACGCCGTCCACCTCGACCACGTCGACCTCTGGCACGACTTTCACGCCCATCGCTGTGACGACCTCGCCGTTCACGCGCACGCGCCCCGCCGCGATCATCTCCTCAGCGGCCCGCCGGGACGCCACGCCCGCGCGCGAGAGGAACTTCTGCAGCCGCTCGGCGCGCAGGGACCCGTCGTCGCCGACGATGTCACTTCTCGTCGGGCTCTTCGTCGTCATCGCTCTCGTCCGCTTCCTCGAACAGCGCCGCGCCGTCGATGGCCGACAGCCGCTCGCGGATCGCGCGCTCCGTCGACGGGTCGGGAGCGAACTCCTCGAGCGGCGGCAGCTCGGAGATGTCCTTGAGCCCGAACCGCTCCAGGAACGCCTGCGTCGTGCCGTACAGGATGGCGTTTCCGGCGTCCTTGTCGCGACCGACCTCCCGGACGAGCCCCTTCTCCATGAGCGACGCGATGACGGCTTCGCTGTTGACGCCACGGATCGCGTTCACGCCGTGCCGGCTCACGGGCTGACGGTACGCGATGACCGCGAGCGCTTCGAGCGCGGCCTGCGACAGCCGCCGGGTGTCCCACGACAGGACGAGCCGCTCCACCTGTTCGTGATACGCCGGGTGGGTGTACAGACGCCAGCCTCCCGCGACCTCGCGGAGCTGGAACCCGCGCTCGTCGGTCGCGTACTCCTCTTGCAGGGCACGCAGCGTCTCGGCGACGTCGCGCTCCGTCGCTTCCAGCACCTTGGCCATGCGCGACACGCTGATCGGCTCGTCGGTGACGAACAGCAGCGCCTCGACAGGTCCGCGCAAAAGGTCGCTTTCCCTCATGAGAACAACCCCTTCTTCACAGACTCGATGACGATCTCCCCGAAGATCTCGTCCTGGATGAGGCGCACCTCGTCACGCTTGTAGAGCTCCAAGATGGCGAGGAACGCGACGACGACTTCCGCTGGTCGAGCGCTGCCGGGGACGACTTCCCGGAACGTCGTGCGCTTGCGCTTGGCGAGGATCCGTCGGATGGCTTCGACGTGCGTTTCGACAGGGATCGGCGCCGCTGCGACGTGTTCCGCCTCCAGCAAGAACACCTCGCGGCGGTGCAGCAGGTCGGCACACGTGACCGCAAGCGTGTGGAGCGTCACGCCCTCGAGGTAGTCCGGCATGAGCCCGAGGAACGGCTCTTCGAGCGCCGCGGCGCGCGGATGCATGCGCGATTCTGCCTCGAACCGTGCGGCGAGCTCGGCAGCGGCGTTCTTGAACTGCTTGTACGCGAGCAGCCGCGCCACGAGCAGCTCACGGGCCTCGTCGGGCGAGAGGTCCTCGTCTGGACCGATCTCAGGAGCGGTCTCCCGAGGCAGCAGCGAGAGCGCCTTGAGCTCGAGCAGCGTTGCGGCGACCAGCAAGAAGTCGCTCGCCACCTCCAAGTCGAGGTCCTGCATCTCCTGCAGGTGCGCGAGGTACTGGTCGGCGATCTCCGCGATCGTCAGCTCCCGCACGTCCACCTTCTGCCGTGCGACGAGCGACAGGAGCAGGTCGAACGGCCCTTCGAACGTCTGTGTCTTGACCGTGTAGCTCATCGCGAGGACGGCGCGTCCACGTGCATGGCTTCGCGGACGGCCCCCATCAGCTCGTCGATCGCCGGCCGGATGCGCTCGGCGCCAGCAAAGAGCACGTCCCACGCGAGGTCGCGCTTCTGGGCAAGCTCCGCGCGGCGCGCACGGAACTCGGAGAGGTACGCGTTCAGGTCCTCGGCCATCCTCGCCTTGTGCGCCACGCAGCCGCACTCGGCCACGCGGCAGCACCGATCGAACTCGGCGACGACAGAGGGGTCTCCGACGAGCCGGTGGATCTGGTGCAGCGGGCAGATGTCCGGGTTGCCCGGGTCGGTCTTCAGTTTGCGCGCCGGGTCGGTGACCATGCCGCGCACCTTGGCGGCCGTCTCCTCGGCGCTCTCGGAGAGGTAGATCGCGTTGCCGTAGCTCTTGGACATCTTCCGGCCGTCGGTGCCCGGGACACGCGCTCCCTCTTTCGGAATCACCGCCTGCGGCTCCACGAGAAGCTCGCCGTACGTGCCGTTGAAGCGCCGCACGATCTCACGGGTCAGCTCCAGGTGCGGGGCCTGGTCCTCCCCTACCGGAACCAGGTCAGCCTTCACGATCGTGATGTCTGCTGCCTGCATGAGCGGATACAGGAAGAACCCGACGTTCCCGAGGTCCTTGTCGCTGATTTGCTCGCGCTGTTCCTTGTAGCTCGGCACGCGCTCCAGCCACGACATCGGCGTCACCATCGAGAGGTACAGCGTGAGCTCGGCGACCTCAGGGACATCGGACTGGCGGTAGATCGTGGCCTTGTCGGGGTCGATGCCGGCGGCCAGCCAGTCCAGGACCATCTCTTCTGTGAACCGGCGCACGGCGGAGGTGTCCTGCCAGTCGCTCGTCAGCGCATGCCAGTCCGCGACGAAGTAGTACGCCTCGTACTGGTCCTGCATCTCGCGCATGTTCATGAGGTTGCCGAACCAGTGGCCGAGCGTCAGCCTGCCGGTCGGACGATAGCCAGTGAGCACGCGACGTTTGCGCATCGACGCCTTCCTCAAGACGGCAACAAGGACGTGCACATGATACAGCAGCGCTGCTTACGCGACGCCGGTGAGCAGCCGCAGCACGGGCACGAGCGTGGCGTCGAGGTAGACCCCGAGAAGGTCCACGTGGAAGACCTGCGGTGGCAGCATAAGCAGCGCGATGACGATGACGAAACCGTACCGCTCGAGGTCCTGGTAGAGCGCAAGGCCGCGCCGGGACAAGAACGGCAAAAGCAGCCGCGATCCGTCGAACGGCGGGATCGGGATGAGGTTGAAGAACATCAGCGCGAGGTTGACCATGCAAAACGCATAGGCCGCCGTCCAGAGGATTTCCGCGAGCGCGCCGGACACGCCGCCGAGCACACGGACGACTCCTGCCGCCACGAGCGCCATCGCGAGGTTCGCGCCGGGCCCTGCGATGCCGGTGAGCGCCATCCCGACGCGCCGGTCGCCGCGAAAGCGCCACGGGTTCACCGGCACCGGCTTGGCGTACCCGAATCCGAACCCCAGCGTCGCCGTCATGAGCAGCGGAAGCAGGACCGTGCCGAACGGATCGATGTGCTTGAGCGGGTTCAGGCTCAGCCTGTGCGCATCTTTCGCCGTGGTGTCGCCGAGCGCGAGCGCCGCGTACCCGTGCGCGACCTCATGGAAGACGATCGCCGGCACGACGAGCGCGAACCGGACGACGAGCGACGTCAGATCCATCGGCCTCCTCGGGGTGCATCCGCTTCCATCGCTTCGCGATGTGTTCGAGGTTCTTCAGCTCCGCCTCGCGCCCGACCGCTTTGCCATCGAGGCGGTCCGCGAGCGCCTGGGCAAGGATAGCAGAGAACGCCCGGCCCGGCTTGAATCCCATCGCCACGAGGTCGTCGCCTGTGACGGCAGGGCGCACGCGGCTCAGCACGTCGACATACCGTCCGATGCGCTCGCGTGGCACCGGGTCCACGGCGGCGGCCCAAAGGCACACGACCGCTTCGGGCGGCAACGCGCCGACCAGCGAGTAGATCCGGCTGTCGCGCATCGGCCGCCGGTCTCTGAGTGCACGGAGGGTGCCCTGGCCGCGCTCCACGATCGCGAGCGCCGGCGCGGCGTACTCCTTGCCGAAGCGCATCCGCCTGAGCCACCGCTCGGCTGCAGCCTTGGACGCACGCGACACCAGCGCTGCGACCAGGACGACCCTCCGGCGCACCGGGTCGGAGAACCGCGCGGCAAGATCCTCGTACGCTTCGGCCGCGGCCGCGACGACAGGCTGCACGTCTGCCGGCGGGACCCCGTCGGGGACAAGCCCGCCGAGCGCGCCCAGCTCCGCAAGGCGGCCGAAGACCTGTGCGGCGCGCTCCTCGTCGACTATGTCGAGCAGCTCCTCCCGCAGCCGAGCGCCCGAGACCTCGGCGAGCATGTCCATCTCCACAGCCTGCTTGAGAAGCGCTTCGGTGGAGGCATCGATGCGGAAGCCGAACTTCACGGCGAACCTCGCGGCACGCAGCACGCGCGTCGGGTCCTCGACGAACGAGAGCGAGTGCAGCGCCCGCACGACCCCACGCTCGAGGTCAGCAAGCCCGCCGAACGGGTCGGCGATCTGTCCGAACGAATCCGGCGTGATGGACGCCGCCATCGCGTTGATCGAGAAGTCCCGGCGGAAGAGGTCCTGCCGAAGCGATGAGCGCTCGACGGTAGGAAGGGCGCCCGGCCGGGTGTAGTACTCAGCACGCGCACTCGTCACGTCCACGTGAAGCCCCCGGTCGATGATGAGCACCGCGGTGCCGAAGCGCTTGTGCACCCGGATGCGCCAGCCCGTCGCTTCCGCGACGTGCTCTGCGAACGCGAGGCCGTCGCCCTCGACGACGATGTCCACGTCCAGGTTCGGCCTCGCCAGAAGCATGTCTCGCACGAAACCTCCCACGACGTGTGCGCGCACACCGCGCTCGTGCGCCATGCGGCCGATCTCCACGACCACGTCTCGGATGCGCTCCGGCAGCACGTCTTGGAAGGACGTCATGAAGCGTGCAGACGCCTGCGAGCGCGCAATCGTCGCCTTCTTGTCCGTGTACCGCTCGCCATGGAAGGCGCGCAGCAGATCCTTGCGCGTGACGATGCCGACGATGCTGCCGTCATCCGTCACCGGCACGCGGCCGACACCTGTCTGCGAGAGCAGGCTCTGCAGCGTCTCCAGCGACGTCTCTGGACCCACGAAAAGGGGCTCGCGCGACATGAAGCCGCGCACGGGAGCGTGCGCGAGCTTGTGGCGCCGCGCCTTGTCGACGTCCTTGCGCGTGACCATGCCCACGAGACGCCCGCCGTCCGTCACTGGCAGCGCCCCGTGGCCCCACCGCTCCATGATGCGCCCTGCCTCGTCCATCGTCGTGTCGGGCGTCACCGTGCGCACCGGGGAGGTCATGATGTCTCGCGCGGTCGCGGGCGGCCTCACCACGTCAAGAGCTGCATCCTTCAGTCGTCGAAGGACCTCGCTCACGGTCGCCCCTTTGATCGCCGCCGACGCCGCGAGCGGATGCCCGCCCCCGCCCAGCCGTTCGAGCACCCGACCCACGTCGACCTCGCTCACACGCGACCTGGCCACCACGTGGACCCGGTCCGGCATGGCGATCACGGCCATCGCCACCCGATACCCCATGTCGTCACACAGGTGGTGCGTGATGACGCTCGCGGAATCCACGTACTCAACGCTCTCTGCCCAGCCGACAGCGATCGGCTGACCGTTGGCGTCCCACACCTCGAGCGTGTCGATGAGCCGCGTGAGCAGCGCCTTCTGCTCGGGCGTGAGCGTTCGCGTGAGGAACTGGTTCACGACCTCCAGGTCCGCGCCTGCCGCCATGAGGAACGCCACCGCATCGGCGTCGTAGGCAGTCGCGCTCACGTAGGTGAGAGAGCCCGTGTCTTCGTGGATGCCCAGCAGCAACACGCTCGCCTCGAGAGGCGTGATCGGGATGCCGCGGTCTCGGATCTCGTGGACGAGGATCGAGGTGGTGGCGCCGACAGGCATGCAGTGTTCCTCCGCACCTTCGATATCGCCTACGGCTGCCGGGTGGTGGTCGTACACGACCACTTGGACCCCAGAGCGCCTCACGACCTCCTCCATCTCGCCGAGGCGCGACGGGTCCCTCGTGTCCACCATCGTCACGCGTTCGACGGACGAAAGGTCGACGTCTCGCAGCTCCACGAACTCGAGGAACTCCGCGTGCAGATTGTGGAACTCGCGCACGTTCGGGTTCTGGCTTCCGAGGAAGACCGCCTTCGACCCTGGCGAGAGCTTCGTCGCCGCCACCATCGCGCCGTACGCGTCGAAGTCCGGGTTGGCGTGCCCCACCACGATGTGCGGGACCCGGCTCCCGCTCGTTGCGAGACGCCGGCTCACAGTCACACCTCGTGGAAGAGCGCAGACGGCGCGGGCAGCTCAGATGCGACGCGCACTGCTTCACGCAGGCGCTCCAGACCCATCTCCAGGCGCTCGACGCTCGACGCGTACAGCGTCGCGATCGCATCGCCGCGCACGACCCGGTCTCCCCGCTTCACGGCGAGCACGATCCCTGCGCCCGGGTCCACGCGGTCCTCCTTCGTCTCCCGACCGGCGCCGAGAGCGACCGCCGCCCTTCCGACCGCCTCGGCGTCGAACCCTACGACGAATCCGTCGCGTTCCGCAGAAAGGACCGTGGAGTAATCCGAGCGCGGGAGGACCTCCGGATCGTCAGCCACACGCGGGTCGCCGCCTTGCGCGGCCACCCAGCGCCGGAAGGCCTCGAGCGCGCTGCCGTCGGCCAGCGCCTGCTCGACGCGCGATCGGCCCTCTGCGTCATGCACGACGACGCCGGCAAGCCGCAGCATGCGGGCCCCGAGCTCAAGACACAGCTCTGTGAGGTCCTCCGGCCCCTCGCCGTGCAGCGTGCGCACGGCCTCGCACACCTCGAGCGCATTCCCGACAGCGCGTCCGAGCGGCTGGTCCATGTCGCTCACGACGCACTGCACCTTGAGCCCCAGTGCCCGGCCGACCCGCTGCAGCTCGCGAGCCAACGCGCGCGCCTCCTCTTCCGTCTTCATGAACGCGCCCGAGCCGGTCTTCACGTCGAGCACGATGGCCGACGCGCCCCCCGCGGCCTTCTTCGACAGGATGGAGCTCACGATGAGCGGTATGCTCGGAACGGTGCCCGTCACGTCCCGAAGCGCGTACATCTTCTTGTCTGCGGGGCAGATCTCGGGGCTTTGGGCGATCACCGCGATGCCCACGCGCCGCACCTGCTCGACGAAGTCTTCAACGTCCATCTCGACGCTGAACCCCGGGATCGATTCCAGTTTGTCCAGCGTGCCCCCTGTATGGCCGAGTCCGCGACCGCTCATCTTGGCGACCGCGACGCCGCAGGACGCCACGAGCGGCGCGAGCACGAGGGTCGTCTTGTCACCGACGCCGCCGGTCGAGTGTTTGTCTGCGACCGGCGCATCCACGCTGCTGAGGTCCACGACGCGACCGGAATCGCGCATGGCGCGCGTCAGCCACACGGTCTCGTCTCCGTCCAGCCCGCGCAGGAACGCCGCCATCAGCCAGGCCGCCATCTGGTAATCAGGCATCTCGCCGCTGGTGAACGCCTCAACGATACGCGCGATGTCGGCTTCCGTATGCCGGTTGCCGTCGCGCTTCCACTCGATAAGCTCGACGATGCTTCTCACGAACCGGCTCCCCTCACCTCATCGAGAAACGACGTTCCACGACCGCACGCTCCGGCAAGGCCGTAGAAATCCAGCACGGTCTCGCCGATGTCTCCGAAGGTCGTACGCGTGCCGAGGTCGCGACCCGCATCGATGCCCTTGATCTTCGCAATCAACGGCGTGTACTCCCGACTGTGGTCGGTCGACGGCGTCGTGGGATCGCAGCCGTGATCGGCTGTGATGATGAGCAGGTCGCCAGGGACCATTGCGTCCAGGATTCCGGGAATCCGCGCGTCCACGGCCTCAAGACCTCGCGCGTACGCTTCAGCATCGTTGCGATGCCCCCACAGCATGTCGAAATCGACCAGATTCGCGAACACGAAGCCGTCGTCAGGCCGCCGGACCTCCTCGAGGAGCTTGTCGAGCGCGTCCATGTTGTCCGTCACGTGCGGCGAGGAGTCCACGCCCTGCCATGCGAAGATGTCACCGATCTTGCCTACCCCGAACACCCGGTGGCCGTTCTCGCGCAGGACGTCGAGCACTGTCGGCTCGAAGGGCCTCACCGCGTAGTCGCGGCGGCGGTGCGTCCTCACGTACAGCCCGGACTCGTGCGGACCCACGAACGGACGCGCGATCACGCGCCCGACGCAGTGCTCTCCCGTCAGCATCTCGCGAGCGATGGCGCACACCTCGTACAGCCTCTCCAGCCCGAACGCCTCTTCGTGCGCGGCCACCTGAAACACCGAGTCGGCTGAGGTGTAGACGATAGGCTTGCCGCTCTTGACGTGTTCGTCTCCGTACTCCTGGATGATCTCCGTGCCGCTCGCCGCCTTGTTGCCGAGCACTCCCGGCACACCCGTCCTGCGCACGAACTCCTCGATCACCTCATCGGGGAAACCGTCCGGGTATGTCGGGAACGGGCGCTCGAGCACGAGCCCCATCATCTCCCAGTGGCCAGTCGTGGTGTCCTTTCCGGCAGACCGCTCGCGACATTTGCCCCACGATGCCTCCGGGTCGTCCGTGGGCGGAACGCCGAGGACCTCCGTCACGTTGCCGAGACCCATTCGTCCGAGGTTCGGCATGCGCAACCCACCGACCGCTCGCGCGGTGTTCGCAAGCGTGTTGGATCCCTCGTCGCCGTACGCAGCGGCATCGGGCAAGGCCCCCGCGCCCACGCTGTCGAGCACCACGACGATCGCGCGCGGCGCGCGCACTCCGACACTGTCCACGATCGGCCGCCCTTCTATCACACGACGACGCGGGCGACCTCGTCTAGGGAGGTCACACCCGCTTTCACCTTGTCGAGCGCGTCTCGACGAAGCGAGCGCATCCCCGCCTGGAGCGCAGCGACGCGCAGCTGCTCCGCGGGCGCCTCTCGCAAGAACAAGCGCTGCAGGTCCTCGTCCATCTCCATGATCTCGAACAACCCGACGCGGCCGCGGTACCCCGTGCCCGCGCACTCGTCGCACCCCACCGCCTTGTACAGCCGAAGCCCCGAACCGACCTCCTCTTCGCTGAACCCGGCAGCGAGAGCGGTCTCCGGCGTCACCTTGTAGCGCTTCTTGCACGTGGGGCACAACCGCCTCGCCAGACGCTGCGCGACGACGCCGACGAGAGCCGACGAGGTGATGTACGGCTCCACGTCCATGTCGACCAGCCGAGTGAGGGCCGAGGGGGCGTCGTTCGTGTGGATAGACGAGAGCACAAGGTGTCCTGTGAGGGCCGCCCTGATAGCGATCTCGGCCGTCTCGGGGTCGCGGATCTCGCCTACCAGGACCACGTCCGGGTCGGCACGGAGCACCGTGCGAAGGAGCGCAGCGAACGTGAGGCCGATGCCAGGATTCACGCTCATCTGCGTGATGCCAGCGATCCGGTATTCGATCGGGTCTTCGATGGTGATGATCTTCCGGGCGGGCTCGTTGATACGCGATATCCCCGCGTACAGAGTGGTCGTCTTGCCCGAGCCGGTGGGCCCAGAGACGAGCACCGCTCCCCAAGGGCGGGCGAGGAACCGGCGCATCGTCTCAAGGTGGTCGGCGCCCATCCCCAGGTCCTCGAGCGTCTTCAGGCTCACATCGTGGTTGAGGATGCGAAGGACGATGCTTTCTCCCGCAGGCGTCGGGAGGGTCGCCACCCGGATGTCGACAGGCCGACCGTTCACGGTGACGGCGATCCTGCCGTCCTGTGGCCGTCGGCGCTCCGAGATGTCCATGTCGGCCATGATCTTCACACGCGACGTCAGGCCGGGCCGCACCGAGAGCGGCAGCTGCATGCGTTCGTGCAGGACGCCGTCCACCCGGAAGCGGACGCGGACCGCATGCTCGCCTGGCTCGACGTGGATGTCGCTCGCACCGTCCACGACCGCCTCACGGATGATCTGATTGACGAGCCGCACGACAGGCGCGTCCTCTTCGACTGCAACCGTCTCTTCCTCGTCCTCCGGCACTGCCTCTACCACGTCTTGGAGCGCGTCTGCTGAGGCCAGGTACTTCTCGATCGCGTACTGGATCTGCGTCGGCGTCGCCACGACCGGCACCACCTCGCGCCCGGAGCGCAGCCGTACGTCGTCGAGGGCCTCGACGTCAAGCGGATCTGCCATGGCGAGCACCAGCGCGTCGCCGCGGTACGCGATGGGGATCACGAGCCTCCGGCGTGCGAGCCTCTCAGGAATCTGCGTGACCGCCTCCCTGTCGATCGGGAACGACGTCAGGCGCACGTATTCAAGGCCCTTCTGCTCTGCGAGCGTCTGCGCGATCTCGTCCTCGTCCAGCACGAGCTGCCGCACGAGGATCTGCCCGAGCTTGCCGCCCTCGACCGCTTGCACCGCCAGCGCTGCGTCCAGCTGCTCTTGAGTGATTAGGCCGGCTCTGATGAGGATCTCACCGAGCTTCTCTCGCGTGTAGGCCACGTAACCCTCCGCTCACGAACGCCGCCGCACGCCGGCGAGCGCCCACTCCACGAACAAGGCCGCTGCAACGGTTGCAGCGGCGTCCAGGTCGAAGATGCCGCCGTACGGAGTCTTGATACCCCCGAGACCCAGCGGCAGACGCACGGCAGCCAAGATAGGAAGCACGGACTCCCCGAGAGCTGACGAGGCGAGCGATCCGAAGAAGCGCACGACCATGCCAGCGGTCGCTGCAACGGCGACGAGCACGAGCAGATCCATGCACGCGGTGAGCAGCAGCCGAACGATGCGTTGCGGCACGAACGCCTCCTCAGCGTAGATGATGCCGCCACCATGCTAGCAGAGGGCGGCAGCAACGCAGAGATCGCCGCGCAGACAATAGGCTCAGCGAATTCTGTCTGAGATCACCCTGCCGAGCAGCTTCGTCGCGACGGACTCCGCGTTCGGGAGATAACCCTCCGCGACGTACGCAGCCTGCGCGATGCGGTCGCTCCGGATCTCCGGCGCCGCCAACGCTACCTCGACCGCACGAGACACGAGGGTGCCGTCGACGTTGCTGGGGCGAGCCGCCATCATCGAGATGTCCCGGCGCGTCCGCAAGTATGCGGCAGCGCAGCGGACTTGTTCGTCGGAGATGATCATGATGTGGCAAGTATCGGCACGACGAAGCAGCGACTTGAGCGCTCGAAGCGGAGAAACGTGAGCGCTCGAAGCGAAGGAGCCTGTGACTGCACCCCAGAAAAAGGGGGAGCCCCAAGGCCGGCACCTTGAGGCTCAGGGGTAAGGGGGTTGCCGGAGCAACCGCGCACATCGTAGCACGGCCGTTCAGCAAACGCAATACTTGGTTCCGATCAACGCCCGCGGCTACACCGTGAACAGGCGAAGCAGCCACTCGAAACCGGTCACGAGCGGGACTGTTCCCGCCGCGACGAGCATCGCTGCCAGTATCGCGAACGGCCACACGCGTGCGCGACCGGTAGGCGATGGCGATGCTGAGTCGAACGGTGCAGCGCCGCTCTGCGACGTTTCATCCGGTGCCGCAATAGGCTCAGCGAAGTACATCGCTTGGATGACCCGTCCGTAGTAGCCGAAGGACACGACGGAGCCGATCGCGCCGATGAGCGCGAGCCACGTCCAGCCCCCTGAGACGGCGCCGTAGAACACGAACAGTTTGCCGAGGAACCCGACCGTCAGCGGCACGCCCGTAAGGGAAAGCATGGCAACGGCGGTCGTCCCAGCCAGGACGGGACGCTTCAACGCCACGCCAGCAACGCTCTCGAGCGTGGCCTGATCCCCCGCTTCGGACCTGAGCGCTGCGAGGCACCCGAACGCCACAGCGACGGCCGCCGCATATGAGACGACGAGAAGCGGGGTGCCGACTGCTCGGGAGGAAACACCGATAAGCGCGTATCCGACCTGTGCGATCGCCGAATAGCCGAGCATCCTGCCGAGATCGCGCTGCTTGAGAGCACCGAAGTTGCCGACGATGATCGATGCGGCAGCGGCGACACCGATCGCGACGCTCACGTTGCGGAACGCCTCGCCTGCCCACACGCTTCGTGCGAACAGCAACCACAGCGCGAGGACCGCGGCGATCTTCGGTGCGCCTGCGACGAACACGGCGGCTTCCGGCTCGAGAACCCCGTACACGTCGGGAACCCACGAGTGGAACGGGAATGCACCGGCCTTGAACGCGAGGGCGGCCAAGAGCAGCACGCCGAGGACGCTTGCCGCGGCGGCAGGCGCAGACGACATCGCCTGCACGAGCTCGTTGTAGCCGGTGGCGCCTCCCCCGAGGCCGACGATGCCCGCAAGGCCGAAGACGAGGAGTCCGACGGCCACCGACGCCTGTACGAAGTACCGGATCGCGACTTCGCGCGATGCCTTCCCGCGGCCAGCGGCCACGATCCCGAAACTCGCGATGGCGATGGTCTCGAGCGCGATGGCCATGACGAGCGCATCTGCAGCACCGGCGAGCGCTTGGGACGCCACCGCCGCCACACCGATCAGCGCGGCGACCCCGCCGCGACGGGATCCAGGCACGTTCCGCAGCCCCGTCACGAGCGACGCTGCTGAGAGGAGGTAGATCACGGCGGCCGCGCCCGCGAGCCCTCCGCCGCCAAGGATGCCCGGCACTACTTCGGCGATGGTCCCGTCCGAGGCGCTCGCGGCACACAGCACGGACGCCAGCACAGCAGCGGCACCGACGAGCGCCGTGCCGAGCCCAGGTCGCCCGAACGCATCCACGAGGAGTGCTGCAGCACCGGCCGCAAGCACCGCTGCGCCGGGAAGCCACAGCATGCCGCTTATGCTCGACAGGGCGCTCACCGCGCACCCCCTTGGATCAGCAGCACGATCGCCTGCGCCGCCGGCGCGGTCACCGCAGTGAGGATTCTCGGCCACACGCCGAGCGCGACGATGCCCGCCACGAGCGGGGCAGCCGCCAGCATCTCGCGCGCTCCGATGTCAGTCAGTGACGCCCAGCACTCCATCGGTTCTCCGTAGACGACCGATCGCACGGCGTACAGATTGTAGGTCGCTGCTAGAAGAACGCCCACGATGACGGCCAGCGTCCACCACCCGAAGACCCGGAACCCCTCCAGGACCGACAGGAGCTCGCCTGGGAACCCCGACAGTGCTGGAAGCCCCAGACTGGCCAGGGCCGCGAACACGAAGACGACCGACCAGCGCGGGATCGTCGTCGCCAGACCTCCAATATCGGGGATGCTCCTCGTGTGCGTCCGTTCAGCGAGCGAACCCACCAGGAAGAACGACAGGCCGGCCACAAGCCCGTGGCTCACCATGACGAGCATCGCGGCGACATACCCGCTCTCAGAACCAGCGGCAAGCGCGACGAGCACGAATCCCATGTGTGCGACAGACGAGTACGCGACGAGGCGCTTCAGGTCGGTCTGTGCGAGCGCTGCCAGCGCACCGTACACGACGCCGATCGCCCCGAGCGCGAAGAGGACAGGCGCTGCGTCCGCGAATGCGGCCGGCGCAAGCGGTGCGGCCACACGCATCAGGCCGTATCCGCCCATCTTGAGCAGCACTCCAGCGAGCATGATCGAGCCGGCGGTGGGAGCTTCCACGTGGGCGTCCGGAAGCCAGGTGTGTAGCGGGAACGCGGGCAGCTTCACGAGCATGCCGGCTGCCATCAGCCAGAACACGAGGTTCTGCGTCGTGCGTGGAAGCACCCGCGGGACGTCGGCCAACACCGTCGTGCCGAGGTTGCTTATCACGATGAGGATCCCCACGAGCATGAGCGCCGAGCCCACGAACGTGAAGAGGAAGAACTTCATCGCCGCGTGCTGGCGGTGCTCGTGTCCCCACAGACCGATCAAGAAGTACATCGGGATGAGCACCGCTTCCCAGGCCACATAGAACATGACGAGGTCTGCTGCGAGGAAGACTGCCACCACAGCGCCTTCCAGCGCGAGCAGCAGCGCGTGGTGCGCTCGCGGCCGATCCTCGACTCCCCACGACGCGAGGACGGCGACAAGCGAGAGACCCGCAGTGAGCGCCACGAGCGGGGCGCTCAGCCCATCGAGCCCGAGCGAGAGCGGGACAGCGCCCAGGACGCCTCCGGGCGCCCACGACAGCGACGGTACCGAGCGGCCTGCCATGTCCGCGATGGCCAGGGTCGCCACAGCGCATTCGACGAGCGCGACTGCGAGCGCGAGCGCTCGCGACCGGACGACCCGCTCGCCGGCAAGCGCGACGACGAGGGCGCCTGCGAACGGAAGCACGATCAGCGCAAGGAGCGTCACCGTCACCGCCCTCCTGCCCACAGCACGATCGCGGAAAGCACGACGAAACCGACCGCCACGAACGACGCGTAGACGTCCGTCTCACCGGTCTGGAGCGCAGCCAGCGCACCGCCGATCGCGGTCGCGGCCCTGCCGAGCCCCTCGGCCGCCCAATCGATGATGCGACGATCCCCGGTGCTTTCCACCCAGCGAGCCACTGCCAACACCGGCCGGACCGCGATCGCCTGGATCGCTCCGTCCACGCCAAGTCCGCTTCGCAGGAGCTCCCACGTCCGGCCGGCCGCGAAGGCCTCATTGCGCCCAGCGTCACGCGAGGACCACGCGAACGCGGCAGCAGTGCCAGCAGCGACCGCTACCACGGCGCTCGCGATCATCGCTGCGCTCGCGTGCGCCTCCTGCGCGCCTACGAGCTCGAGCAGCGGCCTGCCTGCCCATCCCAGCACGAGGGCCCCCGCTGCGAGCAGCACCAGCGGCGCCGTCATCGTGCTGCCTGACTCGTGCGCGTGCTTCTCGCCGCGCGGCTCGCCGAAGAACGCGGAGGCCGTCGCGCGCCAGATGTACAACGCAGTCACTGCGCTCGTCGCGAGGAGCACTGCTGAGGCGAATGGCGAGACCTCGCCCACGGCCGCCACGACAGCGTCTTTCGAGAAGAATCCCGCGAACGGCCACCAGCCCGAGAGCGCCAGAGCGCCCGCCGTCCAGCAGGCGGCCGTCACCGGCATGGACCGTGCAAGCCCGCCCATCCCGCGGATGTCTTGCGTCGCAGCCCCATGGATGACGCTGCCCGCCGCCAAGAACAGCAGCGCCTTGAACGCGGCGTGCGTCGTCAGGTGGAACATCGCCGCGCCCCACGCTCCAGCGCCGAGCGCCGCGAACATGAACCCGAGCTGGCTTATCGTGGAGTACGCGAGCATCTTCTTCATGTCCGTTTGCGCCAAGGCCACGACCGCCGCGTACGCCGCCGTCAGCACCCCCACCCCCAACATGGTCGTCCGCGCAGCGCCGCTCGCCGCGAAGAGCGGCCACGTGCGAGCCACGAGGAAGACGCCCGCAGCCACCATCGTCGCGGCGTGTATGAGCGCGGAGATCGGCGTCGGTCCTTCCATCGCGTCCGGCAACCAGATGTGGAGCGGGAACTGCGCTGATTTCCCCGCCGCTCCGACGAACAGGAGCAGCGCTGACGCGGTCACCGCGCCCGCGGGCAGCGTCGGGACCGAGGCGAAGATCCCGTTGAAGTCGAGCGTCTGTGCGCGGCTCCACAGAAGCGCCATGCCGGCGAGCATCGCCACGTCGCCCACGCGTGTCGTCATGAAGGCCTTGATCGCCGCGCTCGTCGCGGCCGGCTTGCGGTACCAGAAGCCGATGAGCAGGTACGAGCACGCCCCGACGAGCTCCCATCCCACGAAGAGCGTCACGAGGTTGTCGGCGAGCACGAGGATCGACATCGCCGCCACAAACAGCATCAGCACTGCGAAGTACCGCGGACGCCCCGTTTCGTGAGCCATGTAGCCCCACGAGAACGCGACGACGCACGCCGCGACCACGCCGACCACAACAAGCATGAGCGCACCGAGCGCGTCTCCGGTGAAGCCGAACAGGACGCCCGTCGCGGATCCTGCGCTCTGCCCTCCCCCCATGAGCGAGACCGTGGCGCCGTGGCGCACCCGGCCCACGAGCTCGACGCCGGCGATCAGAGCGCCGATCGGCCCTGCGAGCGCGAGCACCTGCGTGACGCGCACCGCTCGCGCACCGCCAAGCGCGATGACCAGCGCGAGAGCGAGCGGGAGCCCGATGGCAGCCGCAAGAACGCCCATCACCCGCTCACCTCGTTCAGCTCGTCGATCCTGGTGCGACCTGAGGTCCGGTACAGCGCCAGCAAGAGCGCGAGCCCTACCGCGGCCTCGCCCGCCGCGACCACCAGCAGCAACGCGCCGATCGCCTGCACGGTGCCGGACGCTGCCCCCGCTGCCGCGCCGAGCGTCGCGAGCAGCAGACTGCCTGCGCCCATCATCACCTCGACGCCGACGAGCACGCCGATGACGTCCCGTCTGCTCAGGACCGCGTAGAGCCCCAGCGAGAACAGCGCGCACGAAAGCCCAAGCGCGATCATCGGTCCTCCCCGCCTTTCACGATGACCCCCACCGCGACCAGCGCTACGAGCAGGAACACGCCTGCTGCCTCGAACGCGACGAGCCGGGGGCCCAAGAGCTCCGCTGCGAGGTCGGACGAATTCGCCGACACCGCCACGGCCGATCCCGCGAACGCCGTGCGCAAGCTCAAGAACAGCATCGCGCCGACGCCAGCAGCCACGGCCGCCGAGCCGACGTCGTGACGGCTCACAAGCGCCGGGCGTTCGGAATCAGCGCGCCGCGCAGTCATCACCGCGAACACCATCAGGACGAGGACGCCGCCGACGTACACGAACACCTGCGCGACAGCAAGGAAGCTGTATCCCAGGTACGCGTACATCGCAGCGACGCCGAAGAGGAACGCCCCAAGCGAGATCATCGCGCGCATGACCTCCCGCACAAGGACAGCACCGATAGCGCCCACGACGGTGAGCGCGATGGCGAGCGCAAGCCCGGCGATCTGGGCGCTCATTCGCCCTCCCTTCGCGGTACCGGACACCCGGGCGGCGAGATGCCGTCTCTGCCAGTGGCACGCGTGCCTGTCGGCGGCCGCAGCATCTCGCCCTTATCGAAGACCATCAGGTCACGATGCCAGAACGACAGCTCGTATTGGCCGGTGTGGTGAAGCGCCTTCGTCGGGCACTGCTCAGCACACAGTCCGCAGAAGCAGCACTTGGACAAGTCGAGATCGTACCGCGTCAGGCATCGGGCGCCCGCTTCGTCGACACGCTCGACGGTGATGGCGTAGTCGGGGCACGTCCGAGCGCAGAACGTGCATCCGACGCAGATCTCGGACTCGCACCGCAAGCAACGCATGGCCTCGGCCATCGCCTCCTGCCGCGTCAGTCCGAGCTCCACCTGCCTGAAGTCCGTCGCACGCTCAGCGGGGTCTGCGACCGGCATCTCGGCGCGCCGCCGGTTGGACTCGATGCCGCGCGTGTCCGCCGACGCGTGCTTCGGATACACCGGCACGGGGCGCGCTACGCGGTCGCCGTCGAGCGCCATCCCCTGAAGGTACCGGTGGATCGATGTCGCCGCCTCGTGGCCCGTGGCGATCGAGCCGATGGCGCTGCCCGGCCCCGTGACGATCTCGCCGCACGCGAACACGCCCTCGACCGAGGTCGTGAAGAGCGTGCCGTCCACGACGAGCTGGCCCCGCCCGCTCACGAGGAGCTCGGTACCCGCGATGAGCGAGTCGATCTTCGGGGCCTGCCCTATTGCGAAGACGATGACGTCTGCAGCGATGTCCGTGGTCTCGTCGCCGAACTTCGGTGCGAACCGACCGGCCTCGTCGAATACCGAGAGGCACGATCGCATGCGCATGCCGACGACCTGGTGCTGCTTCGTGAGCACCTCTTCCGGACCGAGCGAGCACAGGGCCGTCACGCCCTCGTCCAGCGCCTCCGCGATCTCCCATGGGTGGCAGGGCATCTCGTTCTCGGACTCCAGGCATGCGAGCTTCACCTCGGCTGCTCCCACGCGCAACGCGCACCGCGCGACGTCCACTGCGACGTTGCCGCCGCCGATGACGAGCACCCGCTTGCCGCGGACGCCAGCATCATGCTTGAAGTTCGCGGACCACAGGAATTCGAGCGCCCCCACGACACCTTCGGCGTCCGTGCCCGGAATGGGCAGCAGCCTGCTCTGCTGGAGACCGACGGCGAGCAGAACAGCATCGTGCTCTCGCATGAGCTTCGCAAGCGGCACGTCCTTGCCGACCTCGACGCCGGTGTTCAATTCCAGCCCCAGACCGACGATGTCGTCGATCTCCTCGTAGAGGACCTCGCGCGGCAGGCGGTATGCCGGGACACCCGTGTTGAGCGCGCCTCCTGGCTTGCGTTCGCGCTCGTACATGACGACGCGATAGCCGAGTTTCAGCAGGTCGTACGCCGCAGCAAGCCCAGACGGGCCTGACCCGATGATGCACACGCTCTTGCCCTGCGTCCGCGGAAGCGGCGAGACGCGCTCGTGCCGGATCTTCCGGTACTCCTCGAACGCGAACCGGTGCAGCGGACGGATGGCGATCGGCTCGTCGTAGAAGTTGCGCTTGCACGCGCTTTCGCACGGGTGGTGGCAGATGCGGCCGAGCACTCCAGGCAGGATGTTGCGGTCGCGCACGAGCTCGTACGCCTCTGCGACGCGATTGTCCGCGATGAGGTACGCCTGTCCGCGAGCGTCCACGTTCGCCGGGCAATTCCCGACGCAGGGCGGGAGACGGTCTTTCCGGTACAGGCCGTCGATCAGTTCGTTGTACTCGAACGAGGGCGCTCTCAACAGCGGGACCTCGTCCCTACCGAGCACCCCGCGCAACGCGAGCGGGCCGCGCCACCTCGGGCTCAGCGTCAACCGCTCCTTCGGGTACTTCACCGTCAGCGGCGTGGTGGCGGCAGCCTTCACGGTGATCGAGAAGCCCTTGGCTATCGACTTCGCCGCCTGCACAAGGCCCTGCTTCTCACCAGGAAGCCCCGAGACGCTCTCTGGGACCTTCGGGAACTCATCTCTCACAGCCACGGAAGCACCACCCCGACGATCGCGAGCTGCACGAGAGCGGCAGGCACGAGCACCGTCCAGCAGAACCGCAGCAGCTGGTCTTGACGGACGCGCGGAAGCGTCCACTTCGCCCACATCACCACGGTGACTAGAAGCGCTGTCTTGGCGATCAGCGCGACCACACCGACGGCTCCGTCGAACGGCCACCCGCATCCAAGGAACGTCGCCGCAGCGAAGAGGCTCGCAGTGATGATCGCCCCGTACTCGGCCATCATGAAGATGGCCCAGCGCATACCGGAGTAGTCGGAGAAGTAGCCCGCCACCAGTTCGGACTCGGCCTCAGGCAGATCGAACGGGCCGCGGTTCATCTCAGCGATGGACGCGATGACATACACGAGGAACCCAAGCGCCAGCAGCGGGAGCCACCACCATCGCCAGGAACCCACGACGTCCACCGGCCTGAGCGATCCGGCGAGCAGCACGAGCGGAGCCACCGACAGCGCACGCGGCACCTCGTACGCGATCATCTGCGATGCGGCGCGCAGACCGCCGAGCGCGGAGTACGTGTTGCGCTGCGCCCACGCTGCGACCAGGATGGCGACCACTTCCAACGACGGCACGGCCAAGAAGAAGAGGATGCCCACGCTCGTGTCGAAGGGCGCCCACCCTTTCACGAACGGGATCACGGCCATCGCGGCAGCGACGGGTGCGAAGACTGCGAGCGGGGCCCACTTGAAGAGCGGGCGATCGGCAGCCAACGGCACGACGTCTTCCTTGAAGAGCAGTTTCGGCACGTCGGCGATCATCTGCAGCGAACCGGCAGGGCCGATCTGCTGTGGACCGTAGCGCAGCTGTATCCGGCCTGCGACCTTGCGCTCCCACCACACGCCGATGACCGCGCCGCCAGCGATCACGAGCACCCCAGCGATGCCCCAGGCAAGACCCAGCAGGAACGACGTCATCGGTCGACCTCCCCGAAGACCGGATCGAGAGAGCCGAGAATCACGAGCAGGTCAGAGAGCGTGTGACCAACGGCGATCTGGGGAAGCACGGCCAAGTTACAGAACGCGGGAGAGCGGACCTTCATCCGGTACGGGCGCGCCGAGCCGTCGCTCACAAGGTACACGCCGAGCGAGCCGCGAGCGCTCTCGATGTGATCGTACGCATCGCCCGGCCGTGGGGCGAGAAGCCGCGGCAGCCCATCTGCCATGATGGGACCGGGCTCCATCTGGTCGAGGGCCTGCTCGATGATGCGGCAGCTCTCGATGCACTCCCACAGCCGCACGCGCGCTCGGTCGTAACAATCGCCGTTGGATCCCAGCGGAACGTCGAAGTCGAACCTCGGGTAGACGGAGTACGGATCGTCGCGGCGCAAATCCCAGTCAACGCTGGAGCCGCGCGCAGATGGCCCGGAGACGCCCCACGCTACGGCGGTCTCGGCATCGAGCACGCCGATTCCTTTGAGACGGGCACGCGCGATCGCGTTCCCGAAGAAGAACTCGTCGATCTCGAGCATGGCGGCCGGATGTTGAGCGACGAAAGCGCGGCACTGCTCGACCCAGCCGTCTGGCAGGTCGAACGCAACGCCGCCCGGACGCACGTAGTTGTACGTCAGCCGTGCCCCGCAGAGCGCTTCGAACAGGTCGACAACCATCTCTCGCTGCACGAAGGCGTACAGGAAGGCCGACGTCGCCCCAGTATCTGATGCGCTCGAGCCGATGCCCATCATGTGGCTCGCGATGCGCTGGAGCTCGCAGACGATCACCCGGATGTACTCCGCTCGCTCTGGGACGCGGATGCCAGCAAGCCGTTCGACGGCACGGCAGTAGGCCCAGTTCGCGTACATCGAACCCACGTAGTCGAGGCGGTCGGTGAGCGGCACCACCTGCAGGTACGTGCGGTTCTCCGCCATCTTCTCGATACCGCGATGCAAGTGTCCGATGACGGGCTCGACGTGCGTGACGATCTCGCCGTCAAGGCGAACGATCAGCCGACACACCCCATGGGTTGAGGGGTGCGATGGGCCGATGTTCAACGTGAGTTCTTCCGTCGCCATCGTCGCCACCTAGATGTAGTCCGGCCTGCGGATGATCCGCTCGTCCTCGTAGTCCTTGCGCAGCGGGTGCCCCACCCAGTCCTCCGGGAGGAGGATCCGGCGCAGGTCCGGGTGTCCTTCGAAGATGATGCCGAACAGGTCGTAGACCTCGCGCTCCTGCCAGTTCGCCGCCGGCCAGAGGTCGCACATGGTGGGAACCGTCGGCTCCGAGTACGGGACGGCCGTCTTCAAGAACATGCCTGCAGCGAGACGCCGCGATTGCAGGCGATACACGACTTCGAACTCGTCGCCTCGATCGACCGCGGTGACCATCCCGAGGCGGTCGAACCCCATGTCTTTCAGGTCGGCCGCAGCCGCGTGGATCCGCTCACGAGGGACGGCGATCGTTCCGTCGCCGAACTCGATGGAGAACAGCGGGCACAGGTCCGGGTACATCGCGCACACGCGCTCGCGCAGCTCCTCGATCCTCACCCTGACACCTCGCTTTCGCTGTCGACCAACGAAGCGGGCGCCACTGATGACGCATCTCCCTTGCGAGGATCGGACGGCATAGCAAGGTCGCTCACGATGGGGCGCTTCCGTCGAGGGGAGATCGATTCCGCAGCGATCTTCTTGCGAAGCTGCAGGATTGCGTCCTGTAGCGCTTCGGGACGCGGCGGGCACCCGGCGATGTAGACGTCGACAGGCAAGAACTCGTCAACGCCGCGGACCACCGAGTAGCTGTCGTAGTAGAAGATGCCTCCCGACACCGCGCAGTTGCCCATGGCCACCACCCACTTCGGCTCGGGCATCTGGTCGTAGATGCGCTTCACCGCAGGCATCATCTTCCGTGTGACGGTGCCAGCCACGACCATCACATCGCAGTGGCGCGGGTCGGGGCGCGGGATGGTGCCGTGCCGGTCGAAGTCAAAGCGCGAGAACGACGCAGCGATGAACTCCATCGCGCAGCACGCGGTGCCCATCGGGAACGTCCACAGCGACTTGCCACGCGCCCAGTTCATCACGGCATCGGCAGTCGTGAGCACGATGCCGCCGCCCGGCATCTCCTCGAGGCGCCTGGCGAGATCGTCTATCGCAGCCATGACAGCAGGTCCTTCTTCCAGGCGTAGAGCAGGCCGACAGCGACGAGAGCAGCGAATGCACTGACCTCCACGACACCGATGGCAGACCCTCTCACGCGCGGCGCCACGGCGAACAGCAGCACGCTTTCCACGTCGAAGATCACGAACAGCGCTGCGATGCCAGCGAACCGTACGTTGAACGGTTTCCACGGCGTGTCGGCCTGCGGGATGCCGCACTCGAATGCGCTCTGCTTCACCTCATCAGGCCGGCTCGGCGCAAGGAGGCGCTGCAGGCCGAGAAGCACCATGAGGAACGCTGCCGGCCCAAGGACCAGTCCTGCAGCGAACAGAACGGCCGACGTCTCCTGCACTACCCCTTCACCCCCGATGAGGATCCGATCGCGAGTGCGTAACTACGGTTACAAGCACCTTCGACCTCGCACGCACAACTCCTGCTGATCACTACGCAGAGGCTCCGTCGCCAGTCGCAATGGTGCACATATATCACGGCCAGTCTTCGCTTGTAAACATTGTTACAAAGCCAAGTCCTGCAAACAAACGGCCCCGCGCATGCGCGGGGCCGTTTCTCATCTGGTGGGCGATGCAGGATTTGAACCTGCGACTTCTTCCGTGTGAAGGAAGCGCTCTCCCACTGAGCTAATCGCCCGTCCGCTGCCTGAGGCAGCGAAGGGATTGTACCGTGTCTTTTCCTCGAGGGGAAGTCCTGCTACGGCTTCAATACGCCCTCGATTTCAGCCTTGACGCCATCGGAGACCGCCGCTGTTCCTCCGACGATGCGCCCTGCCGTGATCACGCCCTTGTTCGCACCAAGGTACTCGCGCGTTGCTGGACTTAGAGTCTTCGGATCGGTAAGCAAGAGCGCCGCATTCTGTTTGCCGGCCGCAACTCCGCCACCAAGAGCATCGGGGAACTGATCGCCCCGTGCCACGTACACGACGCTCGGCTCGAGCCAGTAGTACCTGAGCGAGTATGCGGCGACCGCCTTGGCCGTGGCATACCGGTCTTGACCAGCAAGTCTCTGCACCGCTCCGCTCACAAGACCGCTGACCTCTCCCTTCACCGCGTCGGAGACCGCCCCGGTGCCACCGACGATGTACACGTCTCTGATGCCGTTCGCCACGATGGCCGCCCGCGCCGACGGGTGCAGCACCGTCGACCGCGTCAGCAGGATGGGCATCTTCAATGCCCACGCAGCCGCCGATGCAGACAGCGCGTCAGGGAACTGGTCACCGCGTACCAGGAACGCCTGGGCGCCGAACGACGTGCCTCTGAGCGCGCGCACCTTGGCAGCGACCGCCTTCGCGGTGTCGTATCGGTCAGACCCGTACACGCGCTCCACCGTGAGACCGGCCTGCGCAAGTGCGGTCTTCACACCGTCCGACACGACTGCAGGCCCACCGACGATGTACACTCGTCCGGCTCCGAGACGCCCGATCTCGGCAAGCACTGCAGCCGGCAATGAGGTCCCTCGCGTGAGCAGGACCGGCGAATCGAGGCATCCGGCGAGCGCAGAAGCACACAGTGCGTCGGGGAACACCTCCCCGCTCGCGAGCACAACGGAGGCCGCGGACCCTGCAGGAAACGTGGCTTTGGAGACCGCTACGGCCGTGAGGTACCGATCAGCCCCTGAGAGCCTCTCAGCGGAGGAGAACACCGGCGTGGCCCCGATCGACCACTCCAACCGATATGCACCAGCTCCGCTGAACGCGCGCACCTCGATGAAGTACATACCATCGGACGCACCATCGAAGATCAGCAACTCCGGATACGCTGATCCGTTCGCGAACGCCAAGACGCGCGATCCGTCCGGTGAGTGCAGGTACAGATCGAAGTCCGTTCCGGACTCAGCGTCAAGCAGCACGCTCAGGCGCTGCCCAGCGCTTAACGACACCTTGAAGACGTCGTTCACATCGCTAGAGCGATCGAGCGTCCCGAGCAGAGCCCCCGAAGAGTCCGTGAGCACCGGTGCCGTATCGAAGTCTTCCCACGCACCCTCCGGAATCTTGGAAACAGCCCACACAAGCCCATACTCACCCGACCCTCGAACCGAGCGAACGGCGAGGAAGTAGGTCCCCCCTTCTCCGGCCATGACATCGTGGAGCAGCCGCTCGTCCGGTCCGGACCCGGCCGAGCCAGCCACCGGCAGGTCTGTGTACACGCTCGTCGCGCTCGGCCCATACAGCAGCACGTCATAATCGCATCCACCAGGGCCGTGCAGCGTCGCTTCGATGCGCTCTCCTTGCGCCATATCGATACTGAAGACGTCGTACGTGTCTGTCGGCCACGACAAAGCGCCCGAAAGCGCGCCGTCCCTGCTGGGAAGGGCCGTCCCGGCTATGTCGTCGTCTGCCGAACCAGGCATCGCGCACGTCGACCAAGCGAGAGCGTACGTGCCTTTGCCGCTGACCGTTCGCACGACGATGTAGTAGTCGCTATCTGCCCCAGGCCGCACGTCGAACGTAAGCGTCTTCGGGAAGGCATCTCCGACCGTGCCTGCGTACGCGGCCGATGGGTCGATCTCCGTCGCGCCCGACGGAAACACGTACACGTCCGCATCGAGGCCCGCGTCGCCTTCGAGTGTGCACGCGAAGCGCACGCCTCCGCTCAGAGACACGCGATACACGTCCGCGACCTTCGTGGCCGCATCCAGCTCGCCGGCGACAGGCGACGCAGGAAGATCCACGGCGCCCGGGAGCGCGCACGGATCGATCCCGCCCCCCGATACGACGGCGGACGCTCCTTTTCGGATCGCTTGCGCGGCCGGCTTGCCTTCGCCGCCGACAGGTCTTACCGGAGCTGCCGACATGGCCGCCGCCCTCGGCAGACCTGCTTGACTGACGCACATCAGCGTGACGAATACCGCCACGATGGCTCTGCATCCGGGATGTGTACGCATGACCCTCCCCTTTCACACACAACCGCTGTTCTGGCTATGGGACATCCAACAGACTAGCGCAAGACACTGACATCGAGAGCCTCACGTCACGAGACGCCTCCTGTCCCGCGGCACGCCCAGCGCCACGAATCGCCGACGATCGTCTTCAGGTCGCTCCGGTGCGCCGACCACCCCAACAGCTCGGCCGCTCGCCCAGGCTTGGCGACGAGCACCGCTGGGTCCCCTGGCCGTCGAGGACCGAACGACACCGCGATCTTGGTGCCTGCCACCTCTGCACAGGCGCGAACGACTTCGAGATTCGACCACCCGCGCCCTGTGCCGAGGTTGCAGATGGCGCTTCGGCCGCCGCTCGCAAGATACTCGAGCGCGCGCACATGGGCATCTGCCAGGTCGCACACGTGGATGTAGTCCCGGATGCACGTGCCGTCGGGGGTCGGATAGTCGTTGCCGAAGACGGTAAACGAACCGGCGCCGTCGCGGATCGCAGCGAAGATCCGCGGGACGATGTGCGTCTCTGGATCGTGCGCCTCGCCAAGCGTTGCGTCCGGCATGGCGCCCGCAACATTGAAGTACCGAAGCGACATCGACCGAAGCCCCCACGTATCTTCCGCTTCTGCCAGGGACCTCTCGAACAGGCGCTTGCTCTCGCCGTACGGGTTCACAGGACGCAGCGGGGCGTCTTCAGGGATCGGCACCACATCGGGCTCACCGTAGACCGCCGCCGTGGAAGAGAAGACGAGCGCATCGACCCGTGCATCCCGCATCGCGTGCAGCAGCGTCTTCGGGCGCTCAGCGTTGTTCTCGAAATACCGCTCAGGCTCACGAACCGACTCGGCGACGTCGATGTATCCCGCGCAGTGCAGGACTGCGTCCACGCAGCACACCGCGGCGCGGACCGCCTCTGCATCTCCTACATCGCCCACCACGAGCTCCGCACGGTCGTCCACCGCCCACCGGTGTCCGCGCTCCAACGAATCGAGCACCACCACCTCGTGGCCTGCGTCCAGGAGGCGCCGCACGCTGATGCTGCCGACGTAGCCCGCACCCCCGGTCACAAGCACTCGCATCCTTACACCCCCGGGAGAGGCTCGACACCGTCGAGCAGGGCCTGCGCGATCCGCGAGGAGACCTGATCGTCCCACAGTTCAGGAACCGGCCAGTCGCGCATGCTCGCCAGCGCTTCGTCGAGACCAGCGAGGATCTTGTCGCGCCACGCCCCGACGAGCCGATTGGCCCCGACCTCGATCGTGATCCGTCGCTCGGTGCTCCGCCGAACGGTGACGCACGGGGTGTGGAGCATGCACGCCTCCTCCTGCACGCCGCCCGAGTCCGTCACGACGGCCGCAGCGTCGGCCTGAAGCGAAAGCATGTCGAGGTAGCCCACGGGATC
Source organism: Parvivirga hydrogeniphila (assembly GCF_023371205.1). Lineage (NCBI taxonomy): Bacteria > Bacillati > Actinomycetota > Coriobacteriia > Anaerosomatales > Anaerosomataceae > Parvivirga > Parvivirga hydrogeniphila. Next base: position 1,066,002 of record NZ_JAMCCO010000001.1, on the reverse strand, counting down.
TGCGAGTATCACGTCTTCCATTCCCGGCACCAATCCGTGCTCTGCCACACGCGGACGCGTGCGCGGATGAACCGGGAACAGCACCGGCAGCGGACACTCTCTGAGGGCAGCAGCGATCTCTGCGAGCCGCTCCGGGTGATCCGTGTTCTCCGGCCGATGGATCGTGGCGAGCACGTATCCATCGCGGGCAAGACCGTACCGCTCGCACGCCCGGCGCTCGCGCGCCTGAGGGAGATGCTCAAGCACGCTCTCCGCCATGACGTTTCCCACGAAGCGGATGCGAGCGGGATCGATGCCCTCGCCTTTGAGGTTCTCGTCTGCTTCTCGGACGGGCGTCAGCAGCAGCGCTGAAAGCTGGTCGGTCACGAGGCGGTTGACCTCCTCCGGCATGGAGAAGTCTCGTGACCGCAGTCCGGCTTCCACGTGAACGACGGGCACGTGGAGCTTCACCGCCGCCAGCGCTCCCGCCAGAGTGGAGTTCACGTCGCCCACCACGACGAGCGCGTCCGGACGTTCGACCGACAGAAGCTCCTCAAGCTTCACCATGGCTGCCGCTGTCTGCGTCGCATGGGTCCCGCTCCCGACTCCCAGGTACCAGCGCGGCTCAGGCAAGCGCAGGTCCTCGAAGAAGACGTCGGACATCGCAGCATCGTAGTGCTGACCTGTATGCACCAGGTCGGCAGAGATGCCCGCGGCCGTAAGCGCAGGGACGAGCGGGCCGACCTTGACGAAGTTCGGTCGCGCTCCGATCACGATGATGACGCGCATCGCTGTTCCTCTTCTCCTCGCGAATCCTCACCACGCCCCGCGCGCGCCGAGGACGACCGGGATCGTCCGCAACATCAACGCGAGGTCGAACGTCACGCTCCAATTCTCGATGTAGAAGAGGTCCAGACGGACCATCTCCTCGAACGTGAGGTGAGAGCGCCCGGAGACCTGCCACAGCCCGGTCATGCCCGGCAGGACCTGCATACGCTGCCAATCGCGCTCGCTGTATGCCTCTGTCTCGCGCGGTAGAGGCGGACGTGGACCCACGAGGGACATCTCGCCTTTCAGCACGTTCAAGAGCTGCGGGAACTCGTCTATCGAGTACCTGCGAAGCCACTTGCCGACACGCGTCACGCGCGGATCGTCCTTCATCTTGAAGAGCGGACCGTCCGCTTCGTTGGCGTCGAGCACCTCTGCGAGGCGCTCCTCTGCGTCGCGGAACATAGAACGGAACTTGTACATCAGGAAGCGCCGCCCGCCCCGTCCGACCCGCTCCTGCTTGAAAAGCACCGGCCCCGGAGAATCGATTCTGATCGCTGCGGCGATGAGCAGCCACAACGGCATTCCCGCCACCACGATCGCTGAGGCCATGACCAGATCGAACGCGCGCTTGATCATGGCGTTCTGCGGAGAGAACGACACGGAGCGCACGCTGATGAGCGGGACCCCGGCGACCTCCTTGACGAGCACGCGCGACGTCAGGATGTCGAACAGCCCCGAGGACAGCAGTATGGTGACACCGGTATCACGAAGCTCGGCGATCATGCGCGAGACGATTTCGTGGTCGAATGCTGTCGTCGCGATGATGGCCGTATCGATAGCGTGAGCCGCAACCACCTCGCGCAGCTGCTGGGCCTCGCCGAGCATAGGCGTGTTCTCATCGCAGTACGTCAGCGGCAAGAACTCCGCATGGCTGGAGGCAAGGCAACCCACCGGTCTTAGCCCTGCCTCCGGATGCAAGCGCAGGATGCGCGCGATCTCCGCCGCTTCAGGATTCGATCCCACGATCAAGGCCGTGCGCAGCAGCACCCCCCGGCGCCTGAGCGCCCGCAGCACGGTGCGAACAACGAGCCGCCCAATCGACACGACCGCGAAGGAGATGCCTGTGACGAGCAACAACCACGCCCGCGACAGACCCGGCAGCTTGAGCCAGAAGCTCAGCAGCACGAACCCGAGAGCCGCGAGAGCCGTGGCGCGTGCGATGCGCGAGAACTCCCCTGCGCCCCAGGTGAGCCGCTCGAGATCGTAGAGGCCCTCGCGCCACAGCGCCAGCACGGCAAGCGCCACGAACGCCCACATCGCCTCGTAGTACGACGCACTCTGCGGCAAGCGCTCGATTCCCAGCCTTGCGTTGAACGTCTCGAATCTCAGATAGGTGGCGAGAGCTGCACTCATTGAGAGCGCAACGACGTCCGACACAGCGAGCGCTGCGATGATCGTCCACTTACGCCGACTGAACTCCGTGGGTCTGTGCGCACCGCACATGGCCCTTTCGCTGTCACGCTCTTGCGACTTGTCAGCCATGCAGCTCCCCCGCGATGAACGCTCCACGCTGTGGCGCCACGTCGAACCGGCCGTCGACCGCACACATCGTGCGCAGCTCCGGACAGTCCCCCATCACCTCAGCAAGCCTTGGACGATGCCCCAACCGAACGCCTGGTCCACGAAGTAGACCACGGCCGCGACGATGGCAACGACGGCCAAGAACGCGAGCACCCCGGCCATGATGCGCCCGACGCTTGCCAGGAACTTCCGCATCGGACTGACCGGAGGGATGTAGATTTCGCCCGTACGAGCGCCGCTCTTGCCACCACCGTGCCCACCCTGGACAAAACCACCTTCGTCCCCGGCGTACTGCTTGTAGTAGTCAGCGTAGCGGTAGTAACCGGCGTAACCTTTGCCGCCATAGTAGTACGACGAACCACCTGCTGATGAATCAAGCCCCCAGACCACAGCGCCGATCACGCGGGCGCCCACTTGCTGAAGAAGCTCCGCGGACTGCCGGATGGCCCCCCGAGCAGTGACGCCGGCCTTCGACACGAACAGAATCCCATCGGCCCACCGCGCCACCGCAGAGCCGTCAGCAACCGCCAGGAGCGGCGGCGTATCGATGATCACCCAGTCGGCCCAATTCTTCAGCTCTTCAACGATGAGGCGCATCTTCTCCGAGCCGAGCAGCTCGCTCGGATTCGGGGGCAGCTTGCCGCTCGTCAAAACGAGAAGCTCGCCGACGTCGCCCACGCGCTGGAGAGCGCTTTTCAGGCTCACGGTGCCGGCAAGCACGTCCGAGAGACCAACGCTGTTCGACACCGCGAAGAAATGATGCGTGGTGGGCTTGCGGAAGTCGCAGTTCACGTAGGCGACCTTCTTGCCCGCTTGCGCGAGACCGGCCGCGAGGTTGGCCGCCACCGTGGACTTCCCTTCGGCGGGCGCCGCGCTCGTGATCATCAGCGACGCGATGTCGTGCTGGAAGTTGACGAAATCGAGAGAGTTGCGGAGCACGCGATACGCCTCGGCTGCCGCCGTACCTGGATGCGTGACGAGCGTAAGCCGTCGCTTCTCGTCCTTCTCGATCTTCTCCGCCGGTATGATCCCGAGCACAGGCGCGCCAAGGATCTCTTCCACCTGCTCGGTGCTCTTCACTGTGTCGTCCAGATACTCGTACAGGAATGCCATGCCGAGTCCGAAGATCAGACCGACCGCAAGTCCCAGCACGCCGTTGCGGACAGGCCGAGGCTCGACGGGCTCAGCAGCTACCACGGCCGGACTCACCACCCGACCAGAACCCGGCTCGAGCTGTTCTTGGATGCGCAGCTCCTCAAGCCGTCCGGCGAGATCCGTGTAGCTGTTGATCGCGATCGAGAGCTCCGTCGCGAGCTCGTCCGACTTGCCCTTCTCCTGTATCTCTCGGCCGAGATCGAGGATCTCCTGCTTGGCGCTCTCAAGCCGCCGCTCCACCTCGTCTGCGGCCGCACGGATGCTCTCTCGTTTGTAGTCCTTCGACCACGCGACGAATTCGTCCGCGAGCGTGTTGGCGATGTCGGCCGCCGTTTCGGCCTTCCGTGACTTTGCTGTGATTTCGACGATGTTCGTCTGACCAACGCCTTTGATCTCGACGTTCTTGAGCAGCTCTTCAGGCGTCATCTTCAGACCGAGCTTACGGATGGTGTTCTCCAGGAGCGGGCGGATCTGCATCAGCTGCACCTGCGTCTGCAGACCGCGCTCGGGCTGCGAGAACTCGGAGAACACTTGACCCAGCAGGGCTGCCCCGGCGTCCTTCTCGGAGATCAGCACCTTTGCCGTGCCCTCGTACACGGGCGGCATCAGCAGGCTCGCGATGACGGCCGTGATCGTCACGATCACGGCCGCCTGGATGATGACCCACTTCCGCGCACGGATGACAGCCAGGTAGTCGCGCAGTTCCACGCGGGTTCCTCCGGTTCTCGCCGCTGGGACTCAGTTCTTCGCGAAGGACGTCACGAACCACATCTTCGTGCCGTCGATGACCTTGCTGATGCAGGTGATCCGGCCAGCGACCGGCGCGGCTGAGCCACCAGAGAGCGTGATTCGAACCGTCGCCGTCCCGGAGCCCGAACTCACACCGTTCACTGCGCAACTCGTGTACGTTCCGTTCACGATGCCGCTGATAAGGTCTTGGTTGCTCGCCTGCTGGTTGACGATGGTGCTGACCACCGCAAGATCGGCCGACTTGCCCGTTGTGACTGTGAGGGGGTTCCCCGAACGGGCGATGCTCGAGAAGTACCACGCCGTACCGTACTTTCGAAGCACCATCCTGCCCGACAGCGTTGAGCCGTCGGTGTAGGTCACGGTCAGCGGAACCGTGGCGGCCTCACCTGAGACGGTGACGGTGCCGAACCGTATGGACTTCACCTTGCCGCGCACCAGATTCCCGATCTGCTCCTGGCTCGCGACCTGCTCCCAGTACATCCGGGCTGCCTGGTCTGCAGTCGGCGGCGAGACCGCAGGAGACGTCGAACCGCCTGAGACGCTGTTCGATGTCTGCCCCGAGGTGCTTCCCGAGGATGGCGAAGCCTCTTCTGATGCAACGGCCTCCGATGGTTCTACGCTCTCTGAGACTTGACCGTTGCCGTTCAGGCCGCTCACGGCTCCTGTCGTACCGCTCGACTCCGACACGCTCTTCGGCTTCTCGATCGCCTGCTTCTGGGTTCCGCCCCCGAACAAGTCAGCCACGAGGTCCGCGCCGCCCAGCAGCGCGTACGCGACGCCGAACGCGACAATCACCACCACGAACGCGATCACGGCAGCGACGATGCGCTTGCTGCCATGTCCGGTGCTTTGATCATCCATCGCTCGATACCCCCTTCAGTTCGCTCGCGGGTAGTCTATCACGAGCTCCATCTCGTACCGGTGATGCCCGTCACTCAGAATCTGTCAACCTTGCCGCCATCTCACGCAGTTCGTCCTCGGTCAAGTCGGTCTCTATCCCATCGTCTCTCGCTATAGCAGCGACACCTCCTGGATACCGACCCGGCCACGACGCGGCACGTTCCGCTATCTGGCGCAGCACGTCGTCGCGGGCGTCGCGATCCAGGTACGCAGCTCCGTTCAGTATGGCACGCAGCTCTGACACGGTGCTGACGTGCACCGGACCGGCGCTCCACTCGTAGAGCCGCTCGCCATCGAATACGGCCATAGGCTCAGGAAGATCGACCTCGAAGCCGTTTTCCGCGGCGAGCGAGCGCTCCACCGCGTCGTGCGTGAGAACCATGTACCGGATCGCCTGCTCTCCCCGTGCGCGCGCGAGCGCCTTTGCGACGCCTTCTCCTCCGCCGAACGGGTACGCGTCTCGCAGCGTGGAGTACGACGTCCCTGGAATGCTCACTGCCATCGACGGATCGATGCTCTCGATCGCACCGCTGCGAAGATCGACCTCTGAGATGACTTGCGCGCCAAAAGCGCCGTCCTCGCCAGGCAGCGCGACGACCACGATCACCCGGGACACGTCCGGAGTTCGCTTGAACGGCACGGGCCGACCCGAGATGCGCAGATAGCCCACCAGTGCGATGACGCCAACGGCGACCGCGAGACCTGTCGCGACACCGATGCGCACCGCTCGGGCGATGCTGCCATCGCCACGCCCACTGGCGTCCTTCGAACCCCCCACGACGCCCTCCGCTGCTCGCACCGTTACTTTGCCAAGTAATGTAACACACCCGCAGCGATACCGCGCGCGACGGTCGCGCGGTACGCAGCTGTCGCGAGGCGCTGGTCCTCGATCGGGTTGCTCAAGTACCCGCACTCGACGAGGACGACTGGCACCCTGGACCAGTTGAAGCCAGCAAGGTCGTTTCGGCCTGCGCTCCCGAGGTCGCGTGCGCCCGTCATGTTCACAACAGACCGCTGGATCTCGCGAGCAGCTGTTCGGCTCGCGGCGGTGATTCCTGCCACCCACTCATTTCCCGCCGGATACAGGGTGCGCACGCCTCGTAGGTCGCCGTTGGTGTCCGACCCCGCATGGATCCGGACGTACAGGTCCGCGCCGCACTCGTTCGCGATGCGCGCACGCTCAGCGTTCGAGATGTCCACCGCGTTCGTTGTCCTCGTCAGAACGACCCTCGCTCCGTGCGCCTCCAGCTCGCGCCTCACTGCAAAGGCGATTTCGAGAGCCACCTCGGCTTCGCTCTGGCCGGTCACGACCCCGTACGCCGGAGCTGCGCACTTCGCCGTGGTCTGTTTCGCACCGGGCCCGATCGGCTCGCGCCCGAGGTCGGCCTTCTCTTGGTGACCGGGATCGATGCAGACTACGAATCGCGCACGGCGCACGGCGTCGGGGTCGTTCGATCCGCCCGTGGCCGACCCCACGCTCGTCGATGCGTACCACACGGTGATGGTGGTATCCCGTCCCACGATCGTTCCCGGCGCCGGATCCTGCTCCAGCACCGCTCCCGGCGTCGTTTCGCCCGCAGGCGACGCGAGCGCGCGCACTGCGAGCCCTCCCGCGCCGAGGAGCGCCTGGGCCTCCTCCAGCGTCATGCCGACGACGCTCGGCACTTCGATGCGCCCTGCGGGTACGGACCCGCTTGCTGCTACGCTGGCGAGGGCGGTGGGCTCGCTCACCATCGTTACCGGCGCAGGCTCCAGGATGCTCATACGGTGCGCCGCACGCCAGCCGGACGAAAGAGCGGCCGCTCCGAAGATGACCACCACGATGCCCGCTGCCACGAGGATCCTCTGCAGCGGCTCTCGCTTTGCGTCTCTGGCGCGGATGCGCCTCTCGATCCGACGGCCGATCGTGCACCTCCTTGGCGCCGATGCGCCCCTGCCGCACTGGTGGGCCCGGCAGGATTCGAACCTGCAACCAAGGGATTATGAGTCCCCTGCTCCACCGTTGAGCTACGGGCCCGGCCGGCGGACACCGATTGTACCGCAACGCGGGCGGCAAGGTAGCGCCGCTGCGCAGCCATGAGTTGCAGCTGCAATACGGCTTCCGTATAATCCGGTGCGCCGTTCCTCAGTAGCTCAATCGGCAGAGCATCCGGCTGTTAACCGGAGGGTTGTAGGTTCGAGTCCTACCTGAGGAGCCAGATTGCAATCCGCCAACTCTGGCGGTTCTTGATTTGCGCGAGACCCCGTCGGGATGACCCGGTGGGGTCTTTGCTTTTGGTAATGTATCTGAAGATTCCCAAGACCACGCTCTACAAGCTCGTTCGGGAAGGCAAAGTCCCGTGCCAGAAGATTGGCCGCCATTGGCGCTTCCGCAAGGAAGCCATTGACCGCTGGTTGGAAGAGACGCTCGGCGATACGACAAATCGGCAGGACAGCCGATTTGGACGCACCGAAGGTACGCCCGAATGGCGCGGGCCAGGGAAGGACCGAGTCAAAGACGGAGGAAACGAGTAATGGCGGAGCCCTTGGCGAATCAGGTCCTGCGAAAGATCGGCGAGGTGTGCTCCCTCTATCACCGCCTGATCCTGATGGTGGGCCCAGCGGGAAGCGGGAAGGCGTCCGCGCTCAAGGAGGTGTCGGCGAGGGCGTTACAGCAGGATCCTTTGCGTCTGCTTCAGGGATTGCCCCGGAACAAGACGGTCGTGGCCGCCTGGAACGGGACCATTGTAGATGGTTACCTGACCTATGCCGGGCCCAGTCACCCCGAATATCGGCGGTACCCCATTCGAGATTTAGAGTTCCCCGTTTTGGAGGCATGGAAATGAGCATCCCGGATTATCAGACCTTGATGCTACCGCTGCTGAACCTACTAAGGGATGGTGAAGAACATGGCATTCGTCAGTGCATCGAGAAGCTTGCAGCGCAATTCGGTTTGACCAGCGAGGAACGTAGCCAGCTTCTTCCTTCAGGTCAACAGCCGGTGTTCGATAACCGCGTCGGATGGGCTCGGACCTACCTTAAGAAGGCAGGTTTGCTGGAGAGTCCACGTCGAGGAACGGTGCGTATCACTTACCGAGGGAAGGAGGTTCTCGCCCAGAGCCCTGGGCATATCGATGTTCAGTTCCTCATGCAGTTCAGCGAATTCAGAGAATTCATGAATGCCAGCCGCCACCGGACAGATGAAAGGAACGAAAAGGCAAGCGGCGATATGGACCCTGTTGAAGAGATAGAACTGGCGTTTTCCAATCACCAAGAAATGCTGGTCGAGGAGCTAAAGAAGACAATTCGTCAAGTCTCCCCAGCTTTTTTCGAGCAATTGGTCGTGCGGCTTCTGACGAAAATGGGGTATGGCGCTCGATCGATGAAGGCAGCCGATGTCATTGGAAGCAGTGGTGATGAGGGGATCGACGGGGTCATCTATGAAGACAAGCTGGGGCTTGATGTGATCTACATCCAGGCAAAAAAGTGGGACAACCCTGTTGGGCGTCCGGAGATTCAGCGATTTGTAGGAGCGTTACACGGAAAGAGAGCCAGGAAGGGGGTCTTCTTTACGACTTCCAGTTTCTCGAGGGATGCGCAGGACTACGTCCGGCATCTGGATCCGACGGTAGTCCTCATCGATGGTGAAGAGCTCGCTCGGCTCATGCTCGAGCACAATTTGGGCGTGACCGTAAAAGCTGTCTATGAGCTGAAATCGTTGGATCGTGACTTCTTCGAAGAGGTGCCCTAGGTGGCCTCTGCGTGAATCAACGGACGTATACGTCAGTGAAATACCGTGACCTGATCCAGTTCGAGCCCATCGAGTCCGTAGTCCAGCTACGGGATGCCGATGAGGCCGCTGCTGACCGCCAGCTGGTCAGCACCTATGTCATCTCCGACGAGATGGCCGAGCGTCTGCTCAAGAAGACCGACGACTTCGACGAGCTCATGGAGAAGCGCGCCGAGAGCTTACACAAGAAGAAGGAGACAAACCAAAGCGAGATCCGCGAAGTCCCCGCACCAACGTCCGACCTTTCTAGAACGATAGCTAAGGAGGGACTGCCCTATGCCGCTTGACATTACGACGCTTGAGACTTGGTTGTGGGACGCGGCCTGTGCCATTCGCGGGCCGGTGGAAGCGCCGAAGTTTAAGGACTACATCTTGCCGCTGGTCTTTCTGAAACGGCTATCCGATGTGTTCGAGGACGAGCTTGAGCGCCTGGCCGACGAATACGGGAGCCGGGATGTCGCAGCACGCATCGTGGAGGAGGAGCGGGGGCGGGGGATCATTGCGAGTAGCCGCGGCTCGGTTCGCTTCTACATTCCCGAAAACGCACGCTGGCCGTCCGTTCGTAGACACGGACAGGCCGGGCTCGGCCAGTTCCTCACCGACGCGGTGAGAGCCGTAGCAAGGGAGAACCCACGCCTGCAGGGTGTCATCGACATTGTGGACTTCAACGCCACCACTGCCGGTCAGCGCCTCGTAACCGATGAGTACCTCGCCAGGCTCGTGGACGTGCTCTCGCGCCATCGGCTGGGGCTCCACGACGTGGAGCCGGACATCCTTGGCCGCGCCTATGAGTACCTGCTGCGTAAGTTCGCCGAGGGGCAGGGGAAAAGCGCAGGAGAGTTCTACACCCCGCGCGAGGTGGCCATCCTTATGGCCCATATTCTGGATCCCGAGCCCGGTAGGACCGTTTACGACCCCACCTGCGGCTCCGGTGGTTTGCTCATCAAGTGCCACCTGCGCCTGCTGGAAACCCACGGGGTGCAGCAAAACGGCCCCCGTCGCCTGCCGCCCGAACACGCGCCCCTGCGCCTTTACGGCCAGGAGATCAACTCCGCCACCTTCGCCATGGCCCGCATGAACGCCGTCATCCACGATATGGAGGCCGATATCCGCCTGGGCGACACCATGCGCCAGCCCGCTTTCAAAGAGACGGCAGGTCGGCTTCTGACCTTTGACCTCGTGGTGGCCAATCCCATGTGGAACCAGAACTTCCCCACCGAGCTTTATGAAAACGACCCTTACGAGCGCTTTTCCTTCGGCGTTCCGCCCGCCTCCAGCGCCGACTGGGCCTGGCTCCAGCACATGCTGGCCTCCCTGAACGACCGGGGGCGCATGGCCGTGGTGCTGGACACCGGCGCGGTCAGTCGGGGGAGCGGCAACCAGGGCAGTAACCGCGAGCGCGACATCCGCAAGGCTTTTGTGGAGCGCGACCTCATCGAAGCTGTGCTGTTGCTTCCCGAGAACCTGTTTTACAACACCACCGCACCCGGCATCATTCTGGTAATCAACAGGAAGAAGAAGCATTCGGGCCAGGTCATGCTCATCAACGCCTCCAAACTCTTCGCCAAGGGGCGCCCCAAGAACTACCTGACCGACGACCACGTGGAAAAAATCGCCGGCCTTTATCACGACTGGAGGGCCGAGGAAGGCATCTCGGCTCTCATCAGCAAGGAGGAGGCAGCGCGCAATGACTACAACCTTTCGCCCAGCCGCTACGTGGCCACGAACGACCAGGAGGAGGTCCTGCCCCTGGAGGAGGCGGTGGTGCTGCTGCGGGAGGCCGAAGAGGAGCGCGCTGAGGCAGACAGGGAATTGCATAGGGTGCTACGGACGCTGGGATTGGTTTTGAAGGGTAATCAGTCGTGACCGGGAACATCGATCTTCTGCTTGAAAAACTCTCCCACGACAGCCTCGCCCACGAGCTTGTCGATCAGCTGAGGAAAGCCGACAGACAAGATTGGTCTAGGGTTCTCGATGAAGAACTCAGGGCGCGCTTGGAAAAAAGGGTGCAGGAGTTGAAGGATGCCAAAGATCAGAAATCTTGAGATCAAGGGCTTCCGAGCCTACGGCGCACAGGTCCAATCCCTCCAATTTGGCGGGCCGATGGCCGTCATCTGGGCTCCGAACAGCCAGGGCAAGACGAGTCTTGCCGAGGCCATCGAATTCCTGCTAACGGGCAAGACGGTACGCCGTGAAATGGTCGCCAGTGCCAAGCGTGAGTTTGCCGAAGCTTTACGGAACGCCCGTCTTCCTCAAGGCGAAGAAATCTTTGTAGCCGCCCAAGTCGAGGATACACAAGGTCATACGCATCGAGTCGAGCGTCGCCTCGTGCGCGACTACACAGGTAGGGATCCCTGTCAGAGCGACTTGAAGGTGGACGGAAAGCCTGCCGACGACTTGCAAGCCATTGGCATCCGCCTTTCGCAACCGCCGCTTGAAGCCCCGGTGCTCATGCCCCACACCTTGCGATATGTCGTCTCCACCGAACCGCAGAAGCGTTCCGAGTACTTCAAAGCGCTTCTGGAAGTCTCGGATCTCGAGGAGATACGGGACGCGATCGCCCAGGCAAGAAATCGCCTTGCCGAGCCGGTTAGTGAGGTATCGGCCCTTTACGAACGTTGCCGATCGCATCCCACATTTGGTAGCGACCTGGCGTCCCTCGAAAGCGTTCAGCCGACAAGAGAAGCCGTAGAAGAAGCGCTGCGCGAAGCACTTGCGCGAGTTCTGGCTGACCACGGCGATGTGCCGGACGGGTTCGATGCGCGGCTTGCTGCGGCCAAGGACCTCTTGGGTCACCAGCGTGCGCGGACCTTCCCCATGGATGACATCCCGCCCCGAAATCACCCTTCATGGGGGGTGCGACCCGAGGTTCAACCCACCCTCGAAGCATTCCTTCGCGCGAAGGGTGCCGTAGACAAAGAAGTAGCCCGACTCCTGCGGCTGTTTCAGGAGGTGCTCAACCTGCCCGAGATCGCTTCAGCCAAAGAGGCGGTCGATTGCCCGATCTGCGAAACACCGCAAGCGCTTACGCCTGAGCGGGTCAGGGTAATCCGGGAGAAGGTCGAAACAAACGCTCAGTTTGCAAGCCACCGACAAGAAGCTAATCGGGTTTTGAACAACCTCCGCACGGTAGCGCAGAACGCAATCCGCGAGGCAAAGGCCGCTTGCCCTTCGGCCATGAGCTGGCAGGAGCAGGATTGGTCTCGCCACAAGCAAGCCCTGGAAGAACTTCTCGCCGACCGTGCCGAGGCTGTGGTGCCGCCATGGGAAGAAGCCCTTGCCGGCCTCAAACAAGCACGGGAAAGCGTGCAGGAAAAGGCCAATGCCCTCCAGGTGATGTTGGACTCTCTGCGACTTGAGGATCTCGACGAAGCCAAGATCGAGAAGCTGAACCAGAAGGTCACGCAGCTGTTCCACGCTGCCGAGCAGTTCGACAAGGCCTTAGATAGCTACCAAAATGCCATCGAACCTTTTGTTGTTACCTTGAAGCAGGAAGTCGATCGCCGGTCAGGCACGGAAGGTTGGCAGGATGTCATCGACCTCTGTGAAAGCCGCGAATCCCTGCTCGACTGGTTTATCGAGCGGGCTGCCTATCGAGCAGTCCACCACGACGTTGATGAGGCCATCCGGGAGATCGACCGGGCTAAGGCCAAAGTGCTGGACGACAAGTTCTCAGAGCTCGGCCAGGAGATCCTTCGCTGGTGGAACCTTCTCAGGCCGGATGAACTCACATCCTTCCACGGCGTCGAACGCGGTGGCACCGGCAGGCGATTCGTCGACCTGAAAGCGCGTCTCGGCCATCCGGGCGCCGCAGATTCACAGGGCGTATTGCGCGATGCGGTCGCCGTTTTCAGCGACTCGCAGCTCAACTGCCTCGGGCTCGCCGCCTTCCTCGCGCGCGGTGTTCGGGAGGGAACGGGCTTTGTGGTCCTCGATGATCCCGTTCCCGCCAGCGACGAGGAACACCGGGCCTTCTTCATCGACCGGGTTCTTGCTGAGCTGAACCATTCCGGAATTCAGGTGATCCTTCTCACCCATGATGAACGCATGTGGAAAGACGTCCAGGAACGATACAAGCATTTGGACTTGGACACCTTTATCATGAGTCTGCACGATCCGGCCAAAGGTGCAATCATCGAGAACCGAAGCGATACGCTTGATGCCATGCTTGCGCGCGCCGCTCCGTACGTCTCGAATCCAAATCCAGATATCCGCAAGATCGGCGCTCAGAGGTTGCGGGACGCTGCCGAGCGATTTTGCAAGCTGAAGCTGGTCGAGAAGCGCCAAAACAAAGGGGACTTGTCCGCAGCTGTCAGCGACTATGATGGCAAGACGCTGGGCCAGCTGATCCCCGACGTTGAGCCACTGCTAACGAAGGACTCGTCACACCCCGCTAAGCTGCGCGTCGTCGGCAGGCGCCTAAACCCGGGATCTCATGACCATCAGGTGCCTCCTCCCGGGGATCTCAAGCAGTGCCTTGGGGACCTGAAGACGCTTCGGAAGGAATATTTGCCATGACTTCGCTGGAGCACAAGTTAGAATCCCAGAAACAGCACAAGCCAGGGGCAGCCGACACGGGCACGCCCCTGCCCGACGGCTACCCCATGACCGAACTTGGCCCCCTGCCGGCGCACTGGCGGGTGGTGCGGTTGGGGGAGGTGGCGGCTTTGCGTAAGGGTACGATTTCGCCCTCAGATGCGCCTAATGCTCGATATGTGGGTCTTGAACATTTAGACTCAGGCGAAATCAGGATTCGGCGCTATGGAGCGGCACATGAGACCAAAAGTGCAAAGGCTGTTTTCAAACCTGGTGATGTATTGTATGGAAAGCTACGCCCATACCTCGATAAATCTGCCATTGCTGAATGGGAAGGGGTATGCTCAACCGACATCCTTGTCTTGATACCAAAGAAGTCGGATTGTTACTTCATGGCCTCTTGGATGCACTCCACTTTCGTTCTACAACATGCCATTACAACCACTACAGGTGTGAACCATCCGCGCACATCATGGAAAGCGCTCAGCCAAGCCCCCATCCCCCTCCCCCCGCTCCCTGAACAGCGCGCCATTGCCCATGTTTTGCGCACGGTGCAGGAGGCGAAGGAGGCTACCGAGCGGGTCATCGCCGCCGCGCGGGAGCTGAAAAAGAGCCTCATGCGCCACCTCTTCACCTACGGCCCCGTCCCCGTGGACCAGGCCGACCAAGTCCCCCTGCAGGAGACCGAAATCGGCCCCATCCCAGCGCACTGGCAGGTGGTGAGGTTGGAGGAGGTGGCACAACTAAAGTTAGGACGGACACCTGCAAGAAAAGAAAAAAGATACTGGCAACAAGGCGAATTTCCTTGGGTCTCTATTTCTGACTTGAATAATGGCATCATAAAGGATACTAAAGAGAAAATTTCGCAAGAAGCCTTCGACGAAGTCTTTGGCAATACCTTCGTGCCGGAAGACACTTTGCTGTTGAGCTTTAAGCTAACTATCGGGAAAGTAGGAATTCTCGGTATTCCAGCAGTTCATAACGAAGCCATCGCGTCCATTTTTCCCGAGGAAGCACGGGCAGTAAAGGACTTTCTCTTCTTTTTGCTACAAAGCATCGATTACGATGCTCTGCTCGACGCATACGTGAAAGGTAAAACTCTGAATAAACGCAAGCTACAAATACTCCCCCTCCCCCTCCCCCCTATCCCCGAACAGCAGGAAATCGCCTGCATCCTGCGCGCGGTGGACGAAAAGATCCAGGCCGAAGAAAGGCGCAAGGAGGCGCTGGAGAGGCTCTTCAAGGCGCTGCTGCACCACCTGATGACGGCGAAAGTGCGATTGCCGGCGGAGTTTGTAAAACGATTCGTTGAGGAAGAACATGTCACGGTATAACCCCGAACGCCGCCATCGCCGTCCCATTCGGTTGAAGGGGTACGATTACACCCAACCGGGTGCGTATTTCGTGACGATTTGCACCCACGAACGCGTGCCCCTCTTTGGCCGCGTGGTGGATGGGGAAATGGTGTTGAACGAATGGGGCGGAATCGTGGGGAAGAATGGTTCCGTTCCGCGGAGATCCGCACCGAAATGGAATTGTTCCCCGACGAATTTGTGGTCATGCCCAACCATATTCACGGCATCATTTGGATCGTCGATGACGTAGGGGCACGGCGCCGCCGTGCCCCTACGAAACACCGTGCCCCTACGCGCCGCCGTGCCCCTACCATGGAACAATTTGGCAAGCCCGTTCCCGGTTCAATTCCGACGATTGTTCGGGCGTTCAAATCCGCGGTCACACGCTGCATCAACCAAATGCGCGGCACACCCGGCGCGCGTGTCTGGCAACGCAATTATTACGAACACATCATTCGGGATGACCGGGCGTTAGGCGCCGTCCGCCAATACATTCTGGAAAATCCACAGCGCTGGCATCTGGACCGGTATAACCCTGCCGCTATGGGCAACGACCCCATGGCGCGGGACATCTGGCGGATGTTGCACAATGATGATACGGGCCCGGTATGCCGTGCCCCAACGTGCCCCTAGGAGGACGAACCATGTCCCTCGGCAGTGAACGCCAAGCGGTGCAAAACCCCTTCATCCGCTACGCCGAAGAGGCGGGCTGGACCTACCTACCACCGGAAGAAGCCTTAAGGCGGCGCGGCGGGGAAGGGAGCCCGGTGCTCCGGGTCGCGCTCATCGAGCAGCTCCAGCGCCTCAACCCCGGTGTGGTGGACTCGTCCACCAAGGCCGAGGAGGTCATCGCCCGCCTGGTGCGGGTGCGGCCCACCATCGAGGGCAATCAGGAAGCCTGGGAATACCTCAAAGGGCTGAAGACCCTCTTTGTGGAGGCCGAGCGCCGCGAGAAGAACATCCGCCTGCTCGACCCCGACCGTCCCGAGGCCAACTCCTTCCTCATCACCGACGAGTTCCGCTTTGTTTCGGGCCACACCGCCATCCGTGCCGATATCGTGCTGCTGGTCAACGGCATTCCGGTCGTGGTGGTGGAGACCAAAGCCGCCACCCGCCCCGAAGGGATCGCCGCGGCCTTTGACCAGATTCGCCGCTACCACGAGCAGGGACCGGAGCTTATGGCCCAAGCCCAGCTCTTCACGCTTACCCACATGGTCCAATTCTTCTACGGCCCCACCTGGAACCTCTCGCGCAAGGCCCTCTTCAGCTGGAAGGACGAGCAGGCCGGCGACTTCGAGACCCTGGTCAAGACCTTTGTGGCCCCTCGGCGCATCCTGCGACTCCTGACCGACTACATCCTCTTCGTGCGCAAAGACGGCGAATTAAGCAAGGCCGTGTTGCGGCCCCACCAGATGCGGGCGGTGGAGAAGGTGGTGGCCAGGGCCCAGGAACCGGACCGGACTCGAGGGCTGGTGTGGCACACCCAGGGGTCTGGAAAGACCTACACCATGCTGACAGTGGCCAAGCGGTTATTGGAAGACCCCCGTTTCCAAAACCCCACAGTCCTCATGATCGTCGACCGCAACGAGCTGCAGCAGCAGCTCTTCCAGAACCTGGCGGCGGTGGGATTCGGCCGTGTGCACCTAGTCCGGAGCAAGCGCCACCTGCGCAAGCTTCTGCGGGAGGACACACGGGGCTTGATCGTGTCCATGATCCACAAGTTCGACGACGCGGACGCAGAGCTGAGCACGAGGCCAAACGTCTTCGTGCTCGTGGACGAGGCCCATCGCTCCACCGGCGGCGACCTGGGCAACTACCTGATGGGTGCCCTGCCCAACGCCACCTTCGTAGGATTCACCGGCACCCCCATCGACAAAACCCAACACGGCAAGGGCACCTTCAAGGTCTTCGGCGGCGACGACCCCGGCGGTTACCTGGACAAGTACTCCATTCGCGAGTCCATCGAGGACGGCACCACCGTGCTCCTCCACTACCAGATGGCCCCCAACGACCTGGTGGTGGACCGGGAGGCCATGGAGCGGGAATTCTGGGCCGCAGCGGAACTCGAGGGCGTATCCGACGTGGAGGAGCTGAACCGGGTGCTGGACCGTGCCGTCACGCTGAAGAACATGCTCAAGAACCGCGACCGTGTGGACCAGATCGCCCGCTTCGTGGCCGAGCACTACCGGCAGTTCGTAAGATCCATGGGCTACAAGGCCCTCTTGGTGGCGGTGGACCGGGAGGCTTGCGGCCTCTACAAGGAAGCCTTGGACCGCTATCTGCCTGACGAGATGAGCCGGGTGGTGATAAGCCGCGGGCACAACGACCCGGCCGAACTGAGGCGCTACCATCTCAGCGACGACGAAGAGGCTTGGGCGCGCAAGGCATTCCGTAAGCCGGACGAGCCCCCACAGATCCTCATCGTCACCGAAAAGCTGCTCACCGGCTACGACGCACCGATTTTGTATTGCATGTACCTGGATAAGCCGATGCGTGACCACCTGCTGCTCCAGGCCATCGCCCGTGTCAATCGCCCTTACGAGGACAAGGAAGGGCGACGCAAGACGAGCGGGCTCATCGTAGATTTCGTGGGGATTTTCGACAATTTGGAGCGTGCGCTTGCCTTCGACTCCCGCGATGTGGAGGGCGTGATCAGAGAGCTCGATGTGCTCAAGGATCGCTTTGTGGCTCTGATGGAGCAGGGACGGGCCGAGTTCCTTCCACTGGCATCAGGCAAAAGCGAAGACAAGGCGGCAGAGGCGGTGCTTGAACACTTCCGGGACAAGGAGCGCCGGGAGGCGTTCTACGCGTACTTTCGTGAGCTGGAGGAGGTGTACGAGATCTTGTCGCCCGATTCGTTCCTGCGTCCCTTCCTTGAGGATTACCAGGCGCTCGTGGCGATGTACCTGCTGCTTCGCAGTGCCTACGAACCGCACATTCCGGTGGACAAATCGTTCCTGCGCAAGACCGCTGAGATCGCACAGAAACACACGGCCACCGACGCTGTGCATGAACCGGAGGCGACCTATGAAATCGGCGCGGGGGCGCTTTTGGCGGTGATAAAGGAGGAAAAGCCCGACACGGTCAAGGTGTTCAACTTGCTCAAGGACCTTCATCGCCTGGTCGAAGCCAAGGGCAAGGAACAGCCCCATCTGATCCCCATCGGTGAACGCGCCGAGGCCATCCGCCACGCCTTTGAGGAGAGGCAGCTCAATAGTCAGCAGGCTTTGCAAGAACTCTCCGAGCTGGTTCGCGATCTGCAGGAGGCCCAAAAGCAACGCCAGGAAAGCGATCTCTCGCCCGAGGCCTTTGCAGTGGCCTGGTGGTTGCGGGTGCAGAAAGGGATGGACGCCAAAGGATCCGAACGCTTGGCGGCCTCTGTGGAGCCCGCCTTCAAGGAGTTCCCCCATTGGGCCGTGATCGAGGCTCATGAGCGAGAGTTACGAAAGCGGCTTTATCGGGAATTGATCGCCGCCAGCGTCAAGGACGTGGTCGTTTGGGCCGACGAGATGCTAACCCTGCTCAGAAGAGCTGTTCAATGAAGAACGCGAGAGACAAGGTTTCAGAACCTCCCGAGGAGCTCATAGGGGAGGCTGTAGCCCGGGACATCCTTGTGGCCGAGGTCCGTGCATGGGCGCGCCGTATCGGCGTGGAGGAGCGCATCAAAGAAATCCATATTCGTCCAATGAAGCGCAAGTGGGCCAGCGTCTCAACCCGTGGGCGGCTCACGCTGAACGTGGACCTGTTCACGCAGCCACCTGCCTTACGTCGACAGGTCATCGTTCACGAGCTGGTGCACCTCAAGCTCAACCAAGGCGCCCATAACAACCTCTTTCGAGCCCTCGTTCGAGCATACCTTTCCCGGACAGACAGCTAGGGGCTCATGCACTTGAGGAGCGCCATGGGACTCGAGGAGTGCAAGCGAATCCACGATGGATTCGCCAAGGACCTGTCTGCGTGCGGCCACGCACAGGCAGGTGCCCGCATCCTCATCTCGAAGGACGCCGGTGGTGAGGGGCTCCACCTCCAGTTCTGCCATGTGGTCATCAACTACGACATTCCTTGGAACCCGATGCGCCTGGAGCAACGCATCGGCCGGGTGGACCGCATTGGCCAGACCCACACGGTGCGCGCCATCAACTTCGTGTTCGAGGATTCGGTGGAACACCGTGTCTGCGAGGTCCTGGAGGAGAAACTGGCGGTCATCTTCGAAGAGTTCCGCATCGACAAGATCGGTGACGTCCTCGACTCTGCCCAGGCGGAAAAGATCTTCACCGACTTGTTTGTCGAGGCCATCCTCACAAATCGGCAGGACAGCCGATTTGGACGTGCCGGAGGCACGCCCGAAGGGCGCGAGCCAGGGACGGCGAGCGTCAACGCGTGCCGGAAGATCGTGCGGTTGGCCGAAGGCATCGAGAACGAGACGCCGGTTCACACTGCCCTGCTGCTCTACAAGGCCAGGGCCCTGCGCGGGCTCGGGCTCCTGGATGCGGCGCGGGAGACCCTGACGGGCGCCCTGCGCCGGAAGAAGGACCGGTCCGAGGAACTGCTCCGGGCGCTCAGGTACGAACGCGCCTTGGTTTACGAAGACCTCGGCCAGCGCCGGCGGGCGCGCAGCGAGCTCGAGAAGCTCTACGCCGAGGACCCGGATTACGAGGATGTGGCGGCCCGGTTGGGACTGTAGCGGAAATCCACATCGACGCCGTTTCCGCTCCCTCGGGCGTGTGCCGCTCTTTGAAAAGATGCTACTCGAGGTAATCGCGCAGTCGCGAGGATCGGGACGGATGCCGGAGCTTCGAGAGCGTCTTGCTCTCGATCTGCCTGATCCGCTCGCGGGTGACGCCGAACTCGCGGCCGACCTCCTCGAGCGTCCGCGGGTGCCCGTCCACCAATCCGAACCGAAGCTCGATGACCTTCCGTTCGCGCTCCGAGAGCGAATCCAGAACCCGCTGGAGCTGCTCTTGCAGCATCGAGAACGACGCTGCCTCTGCCGGAACCACCGCTTCCGAGTCCTCGATGAAGTCGCCCAGCTGCGAGTCTTCCTCTTCGCCGATCGGCGTTTCGAGGGACACCGGTTCTTGCGATATCTTGAGGATCTCGCGAACGCGATCAGCAGTCATGTCCATCTGCTCGCCGATCTCCTCGGGCGTTGGTTCACGTCCGAGCTCCTGCAGCAGCTGCCGCTGGATGCGGATGAGCTTGTTGATGGTCTCGACCATGTGCACCGGGATGCGTATCGTGCGCGCCTGGTCAGCGATAGCACGGGTGATTGCCTGACGGATCCACCACGTCGCGTACGTCGAGAACTTGAAGCCCTTGCTGTAGTCGAACTTCTCGACCGCACGGATCAAGCCGAGGTTGCCCTCCTGGATGAGGTCGAGGAACAGCATCCCGCGACCCACGTAGCGCTTGGCGATCGAGACCACGAGGCGCAAGTTCGCCTCGACGAGCTGCTGCTTGGCTTGGAGCCCGATCTGCTCGAGCCGCTCGAGGCGCCGACGCTCGGCAGGATCGAGCTGGATGCCCTTGGCCTCGGCCTCTTCCAGCTTCGCCGTGGCCTCGACACCGGCCTCGATCTTCTTCGCGAGGTCCACCTCCTGAGCAGCTGTCAGGAGGGGGACCTTGCCGATCTCCTTGAGGTACATGCGGACCGGGTCGCTGGTGACTGGCACGTTCACGTGCGCCTCCGCACGCTTGCGTGCCCTCGCCCGCGCGTCGTTCTTCTTGGTCGCCTTCTTCGCTTCGGGCTTGGCGGCGATGCCTTCGATGTTGGGCACGACGTCGGCAACGGCCGCCACGCCTTCCGGCAGTTCGGCGTCAAGGACGTCATCTGCGACCACTGCCTCGTCGTGGACCACCGCTGCAGGGCCCGCCTCTTCGACGATTTCGATGCCGGCCTTCTCGATTTCCGTGTACGCACGCTCGACCTGCTCATCGCTGAAGTCGGCCTCCGCCAGCGCGGCCTGGATCTCTTCGTCAGTCAGAGAGCCCTTCTTCAGGCCCGCCTCCACCAACGCCTGGATGACGGAGCGGCCCTTGCCTCCCGCCTCCCGTCTACCTGCGTCCGATACGCTCTTCTTCGACGACTTCTTGCTGGTCTCCGTCACGCGCCGTCACTCCGTCTTCTCGTGCCCACGCTCGCGCACCTGCTTCACCGCCGCATGCGCTCGTTGGATCTCCACCAGCTCACGGAACGCCTCTTCGTACGCTGCGGCGTCTTTCGCCGGCTCCAGCTCGCGCAGACGCGCTTTCTTACGCAAGATTAGACGTTCCAGGGCAGATTCCTTGAGCCTGCAGGCAATCTCGTGAAATGCGTATTCTACTTCTTCCACATCTGGAGCGTCCACAAGCACCGCGCTCAGAATCGGCACGGCTTCCGGGACGGCATCTCTCACACGTGCTACCAGATCCGGTCCATCCGCGCCTCCGGACGCCAGGACTGCATCCAGGAGCCGTCTCGTGCCGGAGCCGACGATCTGTTCGCCGATGTCTTCCGCTAGCAACTCCCGTGCCGCTGGGCGGATCCGGGGATGCATCGCGACGAGAGCGACCAGCGCTCGCTCCGCTGGGCTCATTTCGGCTCCACGGTCCACGTGCGGTTCCGACTCGTCCGGTGTCACATGCGGCGCCGCTGCCCGCTTGTTGCGCTGCTGGCTTCGGAGAGCTCCGAGCACAGTCACCGGGTCCACCAGAAGCCGGTCCGCCACGTATCGAGCGTACTCTTCGGCGATGATGCTCGTTCCCACGCGAGCCAAGACGTCCGCCGCCTCAGCGAGCGCAGCTGCCTTGCCCTCCGGCGTCGCGACGTCGTGTTTCTGGATGCGACGGTCCAAGGCATACCGTACAAGTGGCACCGCAGAATCGATCACGGCCTGCATAGCGCCTGCTCCACGCTCAGCAACGAAGTCCGCGGGGTCGAGGCCGCCAGGCACGATGCCCACCGCGAAGTCGACGCGGGCCCTCCCAGCTTCTGGAGTGGCGCTCCAGTCCAGGAACTCGAGCGCCCGATCAGCAGCGCGCAGGCCGGCCTCGTCGCCGTCGAAGAGGTAGACGATGCGCTTCGCGAAGCGGGCGAGCAGCCGCACGTGCCGTTCGCCGAGCGCAGTGCCGAGCGTCGCTACTGCGGTGCTGATGCCCGCCTCGTGCAGGGCGATGACGTCGGTGTATCCCTCCACGACGACCGCGGTGCCGCTCACGACGATCGGATTGCGCGCCTTGTCGATGCCGTACAGGTTGGCAGCTTTCACAAAGATCGGCGTCTCCGCGGAATTGAGGTATTTCGGGCCTGTTCCGCCGATGCGCTCCACGACCCTCCCGCCGAACGCGATCACACGCCCGTGGATATCGGCGATGGGGAACATCACGCGGCCGATGAAGCGATCCCTCAACCGCTCCCCGGCGTTGGCGACAGCGAGCCCTGCGCCGAGAAGCTCGTCTCGCGAGAAGCCCAGGTCGCCCAGGTGCCTCACAAGCGCATGTCCGTTCGACGGCGCGAATCCGAGATTCCAGCGCTTCGCGACATCGCTGCTGAAACCGCGCGAGGAGAGATATTCGCGAGCTGCCTGCGCTTCTGTGGAGCGATCCGTCGTGAGGACTCTGTGGTAGAAGGCCGCAGCGGCCTCGCACGCACTGCGGAGACGCTCCTTGGCACCTGTCGGCGCGCCGCCTTCTTCTTCGCGTATCTCGATCCGGGCACGCTCGGCAAGCCATCGGACTGCGTCGGGGAAGTCGAGCCCTTGCGACTGCATGACGAACCCGAACGCATCGCCACCCGCACCGCACCCGAAGCAGTGCCAGAGCTGCGTTGTCGGATCGACCTTGAACGACGGGGTCTTCTCCTGGTGGAACGGGCAGTTCCCCCACCACAGACGTCCGCGCTGCTTCAAGAGCACGGACTCGGAGATGAGCTGCACGATGTCCGTCGCGTCCCGGACGCGCTGGATATCTTCGTCGGAGATCCGACCCACCGCACCTCTTCCCCTCGCGTCAAGACCGATGCTCCCGGACGCCGAAGCGCCCGGGAGCATTCTACTCCTCGGTGTGACTGGAGCTGCTAGCCGCCGTGCACCTTCAAGAACAGTGGCACGAAGACCAATGACACGACGGTCATCAGCTTGATCAGGATGTTCATGGACGGGCCGGAGGTGTCCTTGAACGGGTCGCCCACCGTGTCGCCGACGACAGCGGCCTTGTGAGCGTCCGAGCCCTTGCCACCGTGGTTCCCGGCCTCGATGAACTTCTTCGCGTTGTCCCACGCACCGCCAGCGTTCGCCATCATGATGGCCAGCAAGAAGCCTGTGACGAGCGCACCGGCGAGCAGCCCAGCGAGCATCGACAGGTCGATCAGGCCCGCGACGAGCGGAACGGCGACAGCGATTGCGCCAGGGACGACCATCTCCTTGAGTGCCCCTTTGGTCGAGATATCGACGCACGCAGCGTAATCGGGACGGCCCGTGCCTTCCATCAGGCCGGGGATCTCGCGGAACTGGCGGCGCACCTCGCCGATCATGGCGAACGCCGCACGACCGACCGCGCCCATCGTGAGCGCAGCGAACAGGAACGGCAGCATGCCGCCGATGAACAGGCCGACGATGACGTAGGGGTTCTCGAGTGACATGTCCACCGTCATCCCACCGACGGACAGGGACTGCCGGAATGCGACGAACAGCGCCAGCGCCGTGAGCCCGGCAGAACCGATCGCAAAGCCCTTCGCGATGGCCGCCGTGGTGTTGCCGACGCTGTCGAGGGAGTCCGTGATCTTACGGATCGGCGCGCCCATCTCCGCCATCTCGGCGATACCGCCAGCGTTGTCGGCCACGGGCCCGTACGCGTCGACGCCGACCGTGATCGCCGTGATTGACAGCATGCCGAGCGCCGCAAGCGAGATGCCGTAGATGCCCGACAGGTCGTTGCCCGGTACCGCTGCGTTGCCCATGAGGTACGCGCCAACGATGCCGACAGCAACAACGAGGATCGGCGCGGTCGTAGAGAGCATCCCGGTGCTCAGACCGGCGATGATGTTCGTCGCCGCGCCAGTCTCGCTCGACTCAGCGATCTTCTTCACCGGCTTGTAGTGATCGGAGCAGAAGTACTCGGTGATCTTCCCGATGGAGATGCCGGCGGCAAGACCGATGACGACCGACCCGAAGTACCACAGGCGCTCCGGCTCCGCGCCGACACGCGTGCTCCAGTGGTAGAACAGCCAGAACATCGCGAGGACCTCGAGCGCGGCCGCCACATAGGTACCGCGATCGAGAGCAGCGTGGAGGTTGCCGCCTTCCTTCGCGCGAACTGCGAACAGGCCGATGACGGACGCGATGATGCCGAACGCTGCGATCAAGAGCGGAGCGGCGATGCCGTACTGGAGGTCGATGCTGCGTGGCGAGCCGGCTACGAACCACAGCGAGATGGCGAGCACCATCGGCGCGAGGATCGATCCGACGTAGCTCTCGAACAGGTCCGCACCCATGCCGGCGACGTCGCCGACGTTGTCGCCGACGTTGTCAGCGATGACGGCCGGGTTGCGCGGATCGTCCTCGGGGATGCCGGCCTCGACCTTGCCCACCAGGTCCGCGCCGACGTCGGCGGCCTTGGTGTAGATGCCGCCGCCAACGCGGGCGAACAGCGCGATGGACGACGCGCCCATCGCGAAGCCGTTGACGATCTCAGCGTTCTTCGCAGGATCGCTTCCGGTGACCAGCAGGAAGATCGCCCACAGTGCAAGACCGCCCAGTCCGAAGCTCGCGACGGTCAGACCCATCGTCAGACCGGAGCGGAACGCCACCGACAGAGCCTTCTCGATGCCTTTCGTTGCGGCCTGCGCGGTACGTGCGTTCGCGCGCGTCGCGACGTACATCCCCACGTAACCGGCTGCGGCCGAGAGCAGACCGCCGGTGAGGAACGCGACGCCTGTCATCCAGCTGACAGACACAGAGAGCAGGACGAACACGATGGCAGCGAACACCACGAGCACGCGGTACTCACGGAACAGGAACGCCATCGCGCCTTCCTGTGTGGCTTTCGAGATCTCCAGCATGCGCTCGTTGCCGGGATCCTGCTTCAGGACCCACGACGCCAGGTACGCCGCCACCGCGATACCGATGAGCGCGGCGACCGGCGCGAACCAGGCAATCCAATCAGCCATCTGCGCGCTTCTCCCTTCCATCTCCTCGTACAGGACCTTGCCGTGCTTGCGCGATTCTATGCGAACGGGGTGTATACGGCAACAAAACCGTAACGCCCTGACGCGCAGATACCCGAAGCTCTACACGCGCCACTGCGACGGAACGAAGATCTGCTCGTACCGGCGGATCGCGAACCGGTCGGTCATGCCTGCGACGTAGTCGACGACCCGTTGGACGAGCTCGCGTTCGTCGCGCGGAGCGAACTCGGGCGGCAGATCTGCGGGGTTCTTCAGGTAGTGCATGAAGAGCGCTTTGACGACGCCGTGCGCCTTCGGCTCTTCGGCCTTCGCCCTGGACGAGTTATAGACGTTCTCGAACAGCCACGTCCGCAAGCCGGTCAGCGCGTCCCATACCTCGTCCGACATGCGGATCTCGTCGGAATCGAGCGATGAGGAGACCATGTCGTTGACCATGGTCGTGATGCGTTGGCCATGGCTGTGGCCGAGCACGGCCGTCGGACCGTCAGGAAGATCCGATTCGGTGATCACGCCGCCTCGGATCGCATCGTCGATATCGTGGTTGACGTACGCGATGCGGTCCGCGATCGCCACGATCTGGCCTTCGAGCGTCGATGCCCGCTCAGGACCGGTGTGGCAGCGGATCCCGTCCCGGACCTCCCACGTCAGGTTGAGGCCCTTCCCCTCGTACTCCAGGACCTCGACAACGCGCAGCGACTGCAGGTTGTGGTGAAAGGCGTCCGGGACGTTCGGGTACGAGCCTCGGATCTCCTCGAAGCACTCCGTCAGCGCGTCTTCGCCGGTGTGGCCGAACGGCGTGTGCCCGAGGTCGTGCCCGAGCGCGATCGCTTCGGTGAGGTCCTCGTTCAGCCTGAGCGCACGAGCGATGGAGCGCGCGATCTGCGACACCTCGAGGGTGTGCGTAAGGCGCGTCCGATAGTGGTCGCCTTCGGGGGCCAGGAACACCTGCGTCTTGTGCGAGAGCCGCCTGAAGGCCTTGCAGTGGATGATGCGGTCGCGGTCACGCTGGAAGTCCGTGCGGAACCGGTCCGGCGTCAGGGACCGGAGCCGGCCCCTGCTCGCATCCGAGAACGCCGCCCGCGGCGCCAGACGACGATGCTCTTCTTGTTCTGCCAACTCGCGCGTGAGCACGCTGCCTACCTCCGTGCCGCCGCCATTCCTCCGAACAGCAACCAGTACACGACGACGGTCCCGCACGATACGACAGCGCCGGTGCGCGCGGGCCTATCCGCTCCCCACGCCCGCGCAAGCGTCACGCCGACAGCCGCCGAACCGAGCGCAAGGACCGCGCCAGCAGCCGCGCTGGCGCCCCACGCGCTTGCAAGCGCGTCAGCGGGAACGAGCGCTCCGGTCTCAGCGTAGTGACTGCCCATCATCAGCGCGAAGAGCACGGCGATCCCCCACGCGGCAGCAAGCGCGAAGTCCGATCTCCAGGGCCGCTCCCGCCGGGACCGGCCCTGGATCAGAGGTGACCGCGCTCGCTGGTACAGCCGCGTGCTTCGCGCCACCGCTCCCCCGCTTCTGCCGCCGTGCGGCGGCGCTCGTCCTAACGGTTATCGCTTCCCGAGACCCTTCCTGCCAGCGCGGCTTGCGCAGCAGCCAGCCGAGCAAGCGGCACGCGGTACGGCGAGCAGCTCACGTAGTCGAGCCCGATGCGGTGGAACGTGTGCACCGACTCGGGATCGCCGCCGTGCTCGCCACAGACGCCGAGCTTCAGCTTCTCGTTCGCCTCGCGGCCGAGCCGGCAGCCCATCTCCACGAGCTTCGCCACACCCTCGTCGATCGTCTCGAACGGGTTGCGTGCCAGGATCTTCCGCTCCAGGTACCGCGGCAGGAACTTCGCCTCGATGTCGTCGCGCGAGAACCCGAAGGTCGTCTGCGTCAGGTCGTTCGTCCCGAAGGAGAAGAAGTCAGCGACAGCGCCGATCCGGTCCGCCGTCACGGCCGCTCGGGGCAGCTCGATCATCGTCCCGACGGGGATCGCGATCTTCACGCCCATTTCCCGAGAGACCTCCTCGACGACGGCCTCCGTCTCCTTGCGAAGCGTCTCCAGCTCCGTCACGACGCTGACGAGCGGGATCATGATCTCGGGACGCGGGTCTTTGCCCTCCTTCTTGAGCTGGCACGCGGCGCGGGTGATCGCACGCACCTGCATCCCGTAGATCTCTGGGAACATGATCCCGAGGCGGCAGCCGCGCAGACCGAGCATCGGGTTGGCTTCCACCATGGAGTCGATCTGGGCGAGCAGGCGACGCTTGGCGGCGAGCTCGTCAGGGTCCGCGCCCGCCGCCTCCGCGCGCACGATCTCGACCTCGAGCGCACGCGGGTCGTCCAAGAACTCGTGCAGCGGCGGGTCGAGCAGGCGCACGGTCACCGGCAGCCCGTCCATGGTCGCGAAGATCTCCAGGAAGTCCTGGGTCTGGACGGCGAGCAGCTTGTCGAGCGCCGCGGCACGCTCAGGCGAACCGTCGTCGGCGAGGATCATCGACTGGACGATGGCCTTCCGCTCGCCGAGGAACATGTGCTCCGTGCGGCACAGCCCGATGCCTTCAGCGCCGAACTTGCGGCCGAGCGTCGCGTCCGCCGGCGTGTCTGCGTTCGCGCGGACGCCGAGCGTTCGGAACTCGTCGGCCCACGAAAGGACGGTGTCGAAGTCGCCCGAGACCTCCGGCTCAACGAGCGGCACGGCTCCGAGCACCACGACGCCCGTGGTGCCGTCGATCGAGATCACGTCGCCTTCGCGGATCACGACGTCGGTGCCCTTCACGCGCGCGAGCTTGTTCTCGGCGTCGATGGCCAGCTTCTCCGCCCCGCACACGGCCGGCTTGCCCATACCGCGCGCGACGACGGCCGCGTGCGAGGTCTTGCCGCCGTGCGACGTGAGGATGCCCTCGGCGGCGTCCATGCCCGGCAGGTCGTCAGGGTTGGTCTCCCACCTGACGAGGATGACCTTCCGGCCCTGCGCCTTGGCAGCGACGGCGTCAGCGGACGAGAACACGGCCTCGCCCACCGCCGCGCCTGGGCTCGCATTCAGCCCCTTGGCGATGGGCTCGATCTGCGTCTTCGGGTCGAACTGCGGGTGCAGAAGCTGGTCGAGCTGCGCTGGGCTGATGCGCTGCACCGCTTCTTCGCGCGTGATCATGCCCTCGTTGACCATGTCCACGGCGATCTTGAGCGCTGCCCGCGCCGTGCGCTTGCCGACGCGCGTCTGCAGCATCCAGAGCTTGCCCTGCTCGATGGTGAACTCGATGTCGCACATGTCGCGGTACTCGGCCTCGAGCCGCTCGAAGACGCGCCACAGCTCTTCTGCGGCCTCAGGGAGGACCTTCGGCAGGTCCGACAGCGGCTGCGTGTGCCGGATGCCGGCGACAACGTCCTCGCCTTGCGCGTTCGTGAGGAAGTCGCCGTAGTACTCCTTCGTTCCGTCCGCCGGGTTACGGGTGAAACCGACGCCCGTCGCCGAAGTCTCGCCCTTGTTCCCGAAGACCATCGCCTGCACGTTCACGGCCGTGCCGAGGTCGTCCGGGATCTTCTCCATCTTCCGATAGTAGACCGCACGCTCGTTCATCCAGCTCCGGAAGACAGCCTCTATGGCGAGGCGGAGCTGGGTCTGCACGTCTTGCGGGAACGCGACGCGCCCGTCCGGTCCGACGAGCGCAGGGAACGCCTCCGCCGACACGTGCTCCGCGACGATCTCCTTGAAGCGCGCAGTGAGCTCCTTCATGTCGTCTGCGTCGAGTTCGGCGTCAGACGAGACGCCACGTGCGAGCTTCATCTCGGTGATCGCGTTCTCGAACAGGTCGCCGTCGACGTCCAGCACGACCTTCGAGAACATCTGGATGAACCGGCGGTAGCTGTCCCACGCGAAACGCGGGTTGTTCGTCTGCTCGATGAGCCCCTGGACGGACTCGTCGTTCAGGCCGAGGTTCAGGATGGTGTCCATCATGCCTGGCATCGAGAACGGCGCCCCCGAACGCACGGACACCAGCAGCGGATCGCTCGGGTCGCCCAGGCGCTTGCCCATCTTCTGCTCGAGCTCTGCCAAGTACTCGGAGATCTCCTCGTCGAGGCCCTCAGGGAACGCAGGCGGATTCGAGGCGTAGTACTCCATGCACGTCTGGCACGTGATGGTGAAGCCGGGCGGGACCGGCAGTCCCATGTTCGCCATCTCGGCGAGGTTCGCCCCTTTGCCCCCAAGGATGAACTTCATGTCCTTGTTGCCCTCGGTCCTGCCGCCGCCGAAGGCGTACACACGCTTGATCCCTGCCAACGCCCTCTCCCTTGCTGTCCGGGAACCTGCTTGCGCCATCATATCGCAACGCCGTGGCCCCACGACACGGCGTGAGCGCCTCAGTCGGAGACGGTAAGGCCGCCTTCCAAGTGACGCACGATCTCCTGCGCGGCCTCCTCGATCGCGCGGTTGTCGGTGTGCACCACGATGCACCCGATCTTCCGCATCACCGCCCGGGCCTCCTCCAATTCGCGCTCGATCGCTTCTAAGTCTGCATACCCCGGGACGTAGGTGCCGAGCTCCCGCATCCGCTCTGTGCGGACCTCGCGCAGGACGCGCGCGCTCGTGATGAGGCCGAACACCCGCCGCGGACTCACCTCGAACAGCTCCTTGGGCGGATCCGTTCCTGGCGTGAGCGGGACGTTGGCCGCCCGGTAACCCTTGAACGCGAGGTACATCGCGAGCGGCGTCTTGCTGGAACGAGAGACGCCGATGAGCACCACGTCGGCCTCCGGAAGGTCCTGCGGGTTGCGGCCGTCATCGTGCTTGACGGCGAATTCCATCGCCTCGATCCGCTCGAAGTACTCCTCGTCGGTGCGCCGTATCGCCCCCGGCTCCCCCGACGGTTGCAGGCCTGTCACGCGTCCGATCGTCGCCACGGCAGGACCCAACACGTCGATGCCGTTGACTCCGGACGCGCAGAGCGTCTCCATCTCCCTCCGCAGCGCGTCGTCGACGAGCGTGTACACGAACAGACACCACTGCCCGCAGTGCGATCTTACGGCGGTGCGGAGCTCACCGACCGTGCGCACCCTGGGCAGGCGTTCGATGCGGAACGCGTCACCGTCGAACTGCGCGATGGCGGCGCGCGCCACCATCTCGGCCGTCTCACCGAGCGAGTCCGACAGGATGTGTACCGTGTACGTCACCTGGCCGGACCTTCCGTCCGCGCCTTCAGGCTGCAATCCGGCCGAAGTCCGCGAAGCGCGAGAACACGCGGACGAAGCGGTTGAGCAGACGCAAACGGTTCTCTCTCAGCCGCAGGTCTTCGTCCATGACGAGCACGGACTCGAAGAATGCATCGATGTGGGGCCTGAGCGCAGCCAGTTCGGACAAGACGTCGTCGTGCCTTCCTCGTGCGAGCAGCTCTTGCACCGTGCGGTCCGCAGCTTCCAGCGCGTCGGCGAGCGCGCGCTCCTCATCTCCCATGAGGTCGCGCGACACGCCCTCCCCGAGGGAGGGGTCCGCCAGGTTCGCGGCGCGCCGGAAGGCGATGGCGAGGTCTTCGAACAGCTCCGGGTCGGCGTCGCGCGCATCTTGCAACGCGGCGCACCGCGCAGCGACCTCGGCGAGGTCGTCGGATTCTGAGGCGAGCACGGCGTCGATGGTGTCGTACGCGTACCCGCGTTCGCGCAGAACGCCCTGCACGCGCCCGAGGAAGAACTCCTTCACCTCCGCGACCACGGAAGCGGCGTCCATGTCGGAAAGGACCTCTGCGTATCCGTCGACCGCATCCGCGATGGCGCGACCAAGCCGGAGATGCAACCCTCCGTCAATGACCATCGCGATGATCCCGATTGCGAACCGCCGCAGAGCGAACGGATCGGACGAGCCCGTCGGCGCTTGCTTGGCCGCATGGATGCCGCAGATGGTGTCCAGCTTGTCTGCCGCTGAGACCAGCATGCCTGGGAGGCTTTCCGGGAGCGCGTCCCCGGCGTACCGCGGACGGTAGTGGTCTACGATCGCCTGCGCCACGGCCGGCGCCTCGCCCGAGGCGAGGGCGTAGTACGAGCCCATCACGCCTTGGAGCGAGGTGAACTCGACGACGACGTGTGTCACGAGGTCGGCCTTGCACAAGTGCGCGGCGCGAACGGCGTGCGCTTCGTCCTCCGGCCCCGCGCCTACCTCCTTCGCGAGGAGACGCGTGAGGCGCTCGACGCGCGCCACCTTCTGGCCGAGCGAACCGAGCCGCTGGTGGAAGACGATGCCGTCCAGTTTACCGACGTAGGACTCCAGCGAGTGCTTCAGGTCTTCGTCGTAGAAGAACGCGGCGTCTGCCAGTCGCGCACGGATGACGCGCTCGTGGCCTGCGACGATCTGCGGCGTGCGGTCCGCGGGACCGTTGTGGACGACGAGGAACGCAGGCATCAGCGACCCGTTCAGGTCCTCGACCGGGAAGTAGCGCTGGTGCGATTCCATCGCTTCTTCGAGCACCTCGCGCGGAACGCGCAGGAACGCCTCGTCGAACCGTCCGGCAGCCACAGTCGGATTCTCGACGAGGTTCACCACCTCGAGGAACGTGTCTTCGGGTACCACGGCAACGCCGCCGAGAGAGTCCGCGACAGATGCGATCCCCTCGCGGATAGCAGCAGCACGCTCAGCGCCGTCCGCGATGACTGACGCGGCCCGCAGCGCCTCCAGGTACGACGACGGCGTCTCGATCGTCACCGGCCCAGCGAGGAACCGGTGGCCGTAGCTCGTGCAGCCGGCCGTGAGCCCTGCGAAGGTCACGGGCAGAACCTCGTCTCCGAACAGCGCCACGAGCCACCGGACCGGACGGATGAACCGGGCGTCACCGCTACCCCAGCGCATCGTCTTCGGCCACTGGATCGACCCAGCGAGATCGGAGAGGAGGCCGGGAAGCACCTCTTCGGCGGGCAGGCCCGGGCGCTCGATGACGGCCCACACGTACTCGCCACCGTCTGTGCTCTCACGCACGAGCGATCCAGGGTCGACGCCCCTGCTGCGCGCGAAGCCGAGCGCGGCCGGCGTCGGGTTCCCGTCCGCGTCGTACGCTGCCGCCGCCGCGGGGCCTTTGACGCGCTCCGTCACATCGCGCTGGCGCTCCGCCACGTCCCGCACGAGAAGCGCGATGCGCCGCGGGCTTCCGTACACGGAGATCTCGCCGTGTTCGAGCCGGGCAGCAGCGAGAGCATCGGCGGATGCCGTGCTTACCTGCTCGAGCGCAGAGTACAGCGGCGCAGACGGCATCTCTTCCACGCCAATCTCGAACAGAAGGTCGCGCGGCATCACGCATCACCGCCTTTCGCCGACGGAAGCGAGGCGACGTATGCCTCGCAGCACGCTTTGGCGAGAGCGCGGATGCGCAAGATGTAGCCGGTGCGCTCCGTCACCGCTATCGCGCCACGGGCGTCCAGCAGGTTGAAGACGTGCGAGCACTTCAGCACGTAGTCGTATGCAGGCAGCACGAGGCCGGCATCGAGGGTCCGCTTGCACTCGGCCTCGTACATCACGAACCGACTGAGCAGCGCGTCGACGTCTGCGACCTCGAAGTTGTAGGCGGACTGCTCACGTTCGTTGCGCAAGAAGACGTCCCCGTAGGTGAACACGAGCCCATCGGGGCCCTTCGTCCACACGAGGTCGAACACGCTGTCGACGCCTTGGATGTACATCGCGAGGCGCTCCAGACCGTAGGTGATCTCCGCCGGCACCGGGCGGCACTCCAGCCCGCCGACCTGCTGGAAGTACGTGAACTGCGTGACCTCCATGCCGTTCAGCCAGACCTCCCAGCCGAGCCCCCACGCACCGAGCGTCGGCGACTCCCAGTCGTCCTCCACGAGCCTCACGTCGTGGTCCTTCGGGTCGATCCCGATCGCCTTGAGCGAGCCGAAGTACAGGTCGAGCACGTCGTCAGGGCTCGGCTTCAGGATGACCTGGAACTGGTAGTAGTGCTGAAGGCGGTTCGGGTTCTCGCCGTACCGGCCGTCCGTCGGGCGTCGCGACGGCTGGACGTACGCCGTCCGCCACGCGTCAGGGCCGAGCGACCTGAGTGTCGTGGCCGGATGGAAGGTCCCCGCGCCGACTTCGACGTCGTACGGCTGCAGCACCACACACCCCTGGTCGGCCCAATAGCGCGACAGCGCGAGGATGATGTCTTGGAAGGTCATCGTCATCAGGCGTCGTCTCCATTCCGACAGCAGCGGGCGAACCGCGACGTCTGGCGTGGGCGCTAGTGTACATCATCACCCGCGGACGTACGCGTCGAGCGCACGGATCCGCGCGGGCACGTGGTACGCCACGAACGCGCGGAGCACCATGATGGCCTCGCGCTCCGCGACCTCCGGCAGCGGCTGGGAGGCGACCTCCGCAAGACGCGCGCCCAGAAGCCACGCCAGGGCCTGTGCGAGCTCCGGCGAGATGCCGATCGCGCTTGGGTCGGAGCCCGAGCATGCGCTGCACACCACGCCGCCGCCTTCGAGCGAGAACGCAGTCGGTGTCCCGCCAGGCGACCCGCATGTCACGCACCCGGCAAGCTGCGGGCGGAAGCCTTGCATCGCCATCGCCTTCACGAGGAACGCGGCCACGAGCGACGGCCTCGCCGCCGCCTGCGCACCTTCGAGCGCGCCCAAAGCGGCCGCGCCGAGCTCGAACAGCCGCGGCTCGGCATCGCACTCCTCGGTGATGCGGTCGAGGAAGTCGGCGACAACCGACGCCGCCCGCACTGCGTCGTAGTCGTTCCTCAAGCGCTCGTGCGTCGCGACGGTCTCCGCTTCTGTGAGCACGTCAAGCGACCGTCCGCGTGCGAGCAGCACGTCCGCCACCGTGAACGGCTCGACGCGCGCTCCGAACTTCGATCCGGGCTTCCGAGCGCCTTTCGCAACGGCGCGGATCTGCCGGCCCTCGGAACTGATGAGCGTTACGATGAGGTCGGCCTCCCCGAGCTTCGTCTTGCGAAGCACGATCACGCGCGCAGGGTACGTCCCGCTCATCGCTCGCGCGTCAGCTCCGCTCGGCCGCGTCGAATGCCGCGAGGATCTCGGCTCCTGAAGACGTGCCGATCCGGTCGGCGCCGGCCTCGATCATCGCGAGCGCGGTCTCAAGGTCCCGGATACCGCCAGCGGCTTTCACTCCTGCGCGATCGCCGACCGTCTGGCGCATGATGCGCACGTCCTCGACAGACGCGCCGCGCGGGCCGAAGCCGGTGGACGTCTTCACGAACCGAGCGCCTGCCTGGACGCTCAAACGACACGCGTGCGCTATCTGCTCGGCGTCGAGGTGGCCCGTCTCCAGGATGACCTTCACGAGACCGCGACCGTGCGAGGCCTTCCGCACCACTTCAACGACCTGAGCGATGTCTTCCTCCACTACCGTGAGCTCGCCACCGAGGAACGCTCCGATGTTCATCACCATGTCGATCTCGGTGCACCCGAGCTCGATGAGCTGACGGGCCTCTTCGGTCTTCGTCTCCGTGAGCGAGTACCCGAGCGGGAAGCCGACGACCGAGCACACGGTCGTCGAGGTGCCGGCAAGGACCTCGGCCGCGAGCGGGACGAGGAACGGCGACACGCACAGCGACGCGAACCCAAGGCCCGCGTTCCGCTGCATCCACTCGTGGGCCTCTCGCATGCCGACCGTTGGTTTGAGAAGCGTCTGGTCGATCGCTGCAGCAAGCGCGCTCCTGTCCATGGCGCTCACAGCCCTTCGCCGTATCCGAACCGCCGTATCGATGACGCGTCGCGCCGCCAGTCGCGCTTGACCTTCACCCGCAGGTCGAGGAAGACGTGCGCGCCGACGATCCGCTCGATGCCTGGCCGCGCCTCGCTCCCGATGCGGCGGATCATCTCGCCGTCCTTCCCGATGATGATGCCCTTCTGCGACTCGCGTTCCACGTAGATGAGAGCGCTCACGCGCAGCACGCCGCCGCGTTCCTCGGCGATGTCGTCGACCACGACACCGACGGCGTGCGGGACCTCTTCCCGGGTGAGGTGCAAGACGCGCTCGCGGATCAGTTCCGCGATCAGCACCTCGACCGGCTGGTCCGTGCGCATGTCCCGCGGGAAGTACCGGGGGCCCTCCGGCAGCAGCCGCACCACGGCGTTCACGACGCCGTTCACGTTGAAGCCCGTGCGGCCAGAGCACGCGACGATGTCGTCGAAATCGGCAAGCGTCTGCGCCACGGCCATCTGGCGGTCGAGCTCTTTCGGTTTGACGAGGTCCACCTTCGTGAGCACGAGGACCTTCGCTGCACTGCACTCCTGTACGCGATGGGCGACCCACCTGTCTCCAGGGCCTACGGGCGCGGAGGCGTCGATCACGAGGCACGCGACGTCCACGTCGCTCAACGCGAGGACGGCCGAGCGGTTGAGCTCCTCGCCGAGCGCATCGTGAGGCCGGTGCAGGCCCGGCGTGTCGACGAACACGACCTGTGCGTCGTCTCGGTCCACGATGCCGCGCAGACGGTGACGCGTCGTCTGCGGCGTGCTGGACACGATCGCCACCTTCTCACCGACGAGCGCGTTCAGGAGCGTGGACTTGCCAGCGTTCGGCCGCCCCACGAGGACAGCGAAGCCGCTCCGCACCACCTCGAACGACGACGCTTCAGCGCTCACTCCTCGCCTCCATCGTCCTCGTCCAAGTAGCCCCGCACGAACGCTTCCGGAAGCAAAGCGTCGAGCGTCATGACCTCCACAGTGTCGCTGCGGCCGCCGATGACCACCCGCATCTCAGGGTTGAACTCCGCGAGGAACTGCCGGCACGCCCCGCAGGGGACCGTCGGGGACTCGGAGTCTCCGACGATGGCGATGGCGTCGAAGAAGGTGTGACCGGCGGCCACCGCGGCCATCGCAGCGCCGCGCTCGGCGCAGATCGTCGAGCCGTACGCCGCGTTCTCGACGTTCACTCCCACGTAGATGTCCCCGCCCGCGAACACGGCGGCGCCCACCCGGAACCCCGAGTACGGCGCATACGCCTTCTGCTTCGCCTCACGCGCGAAGGCGAGCAGGGCGAGGTCGGCCTGCGTGACGCGCTCACTCATCGGGCTCCTCCTCTCGCGCGGCCGGCTCCACGAGGATCCGGCGCACCCGGTTGCGATCCACTGCGTCCACGGAGAGCCGAAGGCCCTCGACTTCGATGGACTCCCCGACGCTGGGTATGTGCCCGGCAAGCTCGACGAACAACCCTCCCACGGAGTCCGCCTGTGGTTCGATGTCGGTGCCGAACATCTCGTTGAGGTCGTCGACCGGCATGCGTGCATCCACGCTCACCCGGCCATCTCCCAGATCCACCACCGTCGGTTCGGCGACGTCGTACTCGTCGAAGATCTCGCCGACGATCTCTTCGAGCAAATCTTCGATGGTCACGAGCCCAGCTGTGCCGCCGTACTCGTCGGCGACGATCGCGATGTGCGTCTTGGAGCGCATCTCGACGAGCAGCTCTTCGACCGGCTTGGTCTCCGGGACGAAGTACGGAGGCCGCGCGATCGGCGCCACCGTCGCCGGACACGAGCTCTTGCCCAGGCACACGAGGAGGTCCTTCGCATACAAGACGCCTCTGATGTCGTCGACCGACCCGTGGTAGACGGGCAGCCGCGAGTATCCCGACCGCTCGATCGTCTCGAGCGCCTCGCTCACGCTGGCGTCGTCTGCCACGCACACCATGTCGGTCCGAGGGACCATCACCTCGCGCACGATCTTCGTCGTGAAGTCGGCCACGGCGTCCATGATGGCTTCCTCGGCCTCCTCCTTGGCGCTCTCCTCGTCCTCTGCAGAGGCTCGATAGTCCTCCTCGGACACCCACGGGTCTTCCACCGGCTGCTCCGCAACGAGCCCCATCACGCGCATCCACACGGCAGCGAGCGCGCGCGCCACCGGGTACGCGAGGGAGACGAGGACACGCGCCGCAGGAGCCACCGCGAGACCGACGCGCTCCGGGTTGTGCACCGCCACTGACCGCGGCAACGTCTCAGAAAGCGAATAGACTGCGCCTACCACGGCAGCGAGGATGGCCGCGGACGCCGCGCCTCCCGTCCGAGGAGCGACGACAGCCCACGTCAGACCTCCTGCGAGGGCGTACGCGACAGCGCGGACGAGCGTTGCAGCCGCCGTCACCCTGCCCGGACGGTCCGAGAGCGCCTGGAGCTCCTCGCCGCCTCTGCGCCCTGACTCCGCCAGCCGATGGGCGCGCCCGCGCGAAAGCAGCGCGATCGACGCCTCGGCTGCAGACAAGGCCATCGCGCAGACGACGAAAACGACGAACAGGAACGCGGCAACGAAACCGGCTGCGCCCAAGCGCGGCACCTCCTCGAACGATCACGACCAGAATAGCGTAAAGACCGCGGCGGTCACGACGATGCCCACGACGCCGCCCCAGAGCGCTTGCCACACCGTGTGCGCTTCGGACTCCACGCGGCTCTGTGCCACGAGCCCCGCAACGAACAGCCCGATCACCCACGCGGCTCCGCTCCCGGTGATGAACGCGATCGAAGTCGCCCCCGCAGTCGCAAGCGCCACGTGACCCGACGGCCAGCCGCCTCGCATCCACGTGCCGGCCTGTCCGCTCACCGCCTTCAGCACGAGCACCGCAAGCGCGGTGATGCCGAGCGCGACCACGCTCACGTGCGAGGGTGCCTCACGGACGCGCACGAGCAAGGTGTGCGCCGTGTCGGTCAGGCGGCCGAAGAACACGACGTACCCGACGACGATGGCGACCACGGCGCTCACGAACACGGCCGATGCGGCAACGTCTTTCGCGATCTTCGCGACGGGGTCGTACCCCTCTGTGGCGACGTCCACCGTCGCTTCGATGGCCGTGTTCACGAGTTCGGCAGCGATCACCAGCGCGACGGTGAGCAGCACCGCGAGGAACTCGGCCCGCCCCACGCGGAAGAACAGCGACGCTCCCAGAACGGCCGCGCCTGCCGCAACGTGGATCCGCATGTTGCGCTGGGTGCGGAGAGCGTATACCAGTCCGTCGATCGCGTGGTTGAACGACCAGATGATCGAACGGGAGCGCATCGGCTTCACGGCTCGGGCGCGTAGGCGTCGAGGACGGCCCGCTCGCGCGCCTGCATCACTGCGGCGTCCTCGTCGCGTTCGTGGTCGTAGCCGAACAGATGGAGGATGCCGTGCACCACAAGCAAGTTGAGCTCCGATTCCACGGTCACGCCGAGCTCGGCCGCCTGCTTCTCTGCGATTTCCGGTGCGATGATCACATCGCCGAGCACGATGGGCTCACCGGCGCTCGCGAGACACGGGTCGTCGCAGCCGAAGGAGAGCACGTCAGTCGGACCCGAGACGCCGCGGTACTGCTCGTTCAGGCGCGCGATCTCATCCGCATCGACGATCGCGATCGAGAGCTCAGCCTCCTCGGGCGCGCTCTCCATCGCCAAGACGTGCTTTGCCAGGCGCTCGAACGCGTCCAGCGCGAGCGGCTCAGGGTCTCGATGGCTGATCACGCGTACCAACATCAGCGTCCCTCTCATGAACGAACGACGGATACTCGATGCGAGGATGGTACAACCCGCTCAACAGGCGCGTGTAGACCTCCACGATGCGCTCCAAGTCCGCGAAGGTCAGGTCCGCGTGGTCGAGCTGGTGGTCGGCGAGCTTCGTATCGAGCACCCGCCGCACGCACTCCTCGATCCGCGGCGGCGTCGGCTTCGTCATCGCGCGCACCGCCGCTTCGGCCGCGTCCGCGAGCATGACGATCGCTGCTTCGCGCGACGCGGGCAGCTCGCCGCTGTAGCGGAAGTCGGCCTCCACCACAGGATCGCCGTTCGCAGTCGCCTTCCGGTAGAAGTACGACATGACCGACGTTCCGTGATGCTGACGGATGATGTCCACCACCTCAGGCGGCAGTCGATGCTGCTCGGCAAGCTCGACCCCCTCGCGCACATGTGCCGCGATGATGAGGGCCGAAAGCGATGGGGAGGTGTTCGCATGCGGGTTCGAGCAGACGGACTGGTTCTCGACGAAGAATCCCGGACGCGCCAGCTTCCCGACGTCGTGGTAGTACGCGCCGACGCGAGCAAGCAGCGGATCGGCGCCGATCGCTTGCGCCGCCGCTTCCGCGAGGTTGCCCGTTAGGATCGCGTGCGTGTATGTGCCGGGCGCTTCGAACATGAGCCGCCGCATGAGCGGCGCGCTCGGATTCGCGAGCTCCAGCAGGCGCACGTCCGAGGTGACGCCGAACAGCGCCTCGAACACGGCGAGAAGCCCGAGCGCCGCGATGACCGTCACGACGCCGCCTGCCGCGCCAAGAGCAGCCTCCCGCACGATTGCATCCAGGCGCGCGCCTGCAAGCGCCGCAGCGCCAGAAGCAGCGGCGGCCATCACCGCAACGACGCTGCTCGCGCCGGCCACGAGCCGGGCACGGTCTTTGAGCGACGCCATCGACGCGATGGCGGCCACGTCGACGAGCAGCACGGCGAACACCACCGGGCCGCCGAGCACCCCCTGGAGCACCCCCGCGCCGACCGAGGCTGCCGCGACGAACATCCCCGCCTGCGGCCCCGCGAGCATGGCCGCGACCATCGGCCCGATCGGGAGCGGCAAGACGAACGGCGTGATGTCCGGAGCGGCCAGCGCGTGCAGCCACGTGAGGTAGACGCTTCCTGCGGTCAGCAGCGACACCACGAACCCGTCCCTGGACCGCTCGTGGTGGTGCGGACGCGTGCGAGCGAGGTAGCGGTCGCCGATTCCGATGCACAGCGCAGCAAGGCCGGCGACCGCGACGGCCTGGAGCGGCGGACGTTCCCAAACGAGCGGCGGCACGACGATGGCGAGCAACGCAGCGCGAGCAAGCCCGGCGCGCACCGTTCGTGACGCGAAGACACCCGAGCGGGGCCACAGCCCCGAGAGCTTGTCGACCAGGCTATCCATTCTTCGGTCGGTCGCCTGCCTTCGCGGCCTCGTACTCGCTGTACGCATTCACGATGCGCTGCACGAGGCGGTGCCGGACGACGTCGCGCGCGTCCAGCTCGACGAAGGCAACGTCGTCGACGCCCTCCAGGATCTCGCGGACCTGCTTGAGGCCCGAAAGCGAGCCGATGAGGTCGGTCTGCGTGATGTCGCCGGTCACGACGATCTTGCTGCCGAACCCGAGACGGG
Organism: Parvivirga hydrogeniphila; assembly: GCF_023371205.1. Lineage (NCBI taxonomy): Bacteria > Bacillati > Actinomycetota > Coriobacteriia > Anaerosomatales > Anaerosomataceae > Parvivirga > Parvivirga hydrogeniphila. The sequence goes on along the minus strand of NZ_JAMCCO010000001.1, from coordinate 1,025,966 downwards.
TGAGGAACATCTTCATCTGCTCAGGCGTCGTGTTCTGCGCTTCGTCGAGGATGACGAAGCTGTCGTTGAGTGTGCGGCCGCGCATGAACGCCAGCGGCGCCACCTCGATGACGCCACGCTCGGTGAGCATCGTCGACTGCTCGATGTCCATCATGTCGAACAGCGCGTCGTACAGCGGCCGCAAGTACGGGTCCACCTTCTCGTACAGCGTCCCCGGCAAGAACCCCAGCTTCTCGCCCGCTTCGACCGCCGGCCGCGTCAGGATGATGCGACCGACCGCCTTCTTCCGCAACGCGTCGACCGCCATCGCCATCGCGAGGTACGTCTTCCCGGTTCCCGCAGGGCCGATGCCGAAGGTGACCGTGTGCGTGCGGATCGCGTCCACGTACCGCTTCTGACCTGCGGTCTTCGGTCGGATGGTCTTGCCGCGGTGCGTGAGCAGCACGTCGGAGAACACGCTCGTCGGTGTGCACTCGCCGCGCTTCAGCATATCGATCGCGCGATCGAGGCTGTCCGGCGTGAGATGCTCGCCCTTTCGGAGGAGCTGGATGAGCTCCGAGAAGAGCACGCTGACGGCCTGCGCCTCCGCAATCTCTCCGGTGATGGTCACCTCGTTGCCGCGCACGGCGATTTCGGACTCGAACTGGTCCTCGATGAGCCTCAGCAGCAGATCGCCCTCCCCCAGAAGGTCGACCATCGCGACTTCAGGCGGCACGACCAGGCGGACCTGGCTCCGTTCCACGCTCTCACTCGCCTTTCTCACTGCCACGCCTCCATGGTAGCACGCGAAAAGGCCGGCCGCTGGTCCGTCAGGAAACCCGCGAGCACGCCCTCGTCGACTCTGTCGACCATCGCGTGAACGAGGTCGCCCGGCCGCAGGCCCGGTGCGCCCAGCCGGATCCGCGCACCATCTCGCACGGTTCCCGTGGCGACGCCTCCGCGGACCGACTCGACCAAGACCTCCTGCACGGTCCCGACGTGCTGCTGCAAGAACCGCTCTCGCGCAGCATCGCCGATCATCCGCATGCGCTCGGCACGGGCAGCGACGGTCCCGGGCGGTACGCGGTCTTTGCGCTCCGCTGCCGGTGTGCCCGGCCGAGGCGAGAACCGGAACACGTGCAGCTTCGCGAAGCCGAGCTCGCTCACGCGCCGCTCCGACTCGCGCGCGTCGTCGTCCGTCTCGCCAGGAAAGCCGCAGATGATGTCGGTCGTCACCGCAACACCAGGTATCGCGTCGCGCAACCGTTCCAGCGTCGCCTCGTACTCTGCGACCGTATAGCGGCGGCCCATCGCAGCCAGCGTCCGGTCTGAGCCGGACTGCAAGGGGATGTGCAGGTGCTCCAAGAACGCGGGGATCGCCGCGACCGTCTCGATGAACCGCTCGGTCACGTCGGGCGGCTCGATGCTGGAGAGACGGACGCGCCTGACGCCGGTGGCCGCGACTTCCCTGACGAGCCCCGCGAGGTCGAGCGTTCCGCTCGAGTACGTCCCGATGTTGATGCCGGTGAGCACGACCTCGTTCGCCCCGGCGGCGACGAGCGCACGGACCTCGGCGAGCACGCGCTCGGCCTCAACCGAGCGTGGCGCGCCTCTCGTGTTTGGAACGATGCAGTACGCGCAGCGGTTGTTGCAGCCGTCCTGCACCTTCACGAGCGCACGGGTACGGAACCCATCGCCCGCTCGGACCGCACCAGCTGCAGCCACCTCGGGAAGCCCCGCCATCTCTCTGATCAGGCGAGGCACCGCGTCCTTGCTGCGCTCCACGCTCACCCGCGGACCGAGGGCGGCAAGCAGCGCCTCGTCCTGGGCCGTCAGGCAGCCCGTCGCGACCACGCGCGGCGCGCTCGGCAGGCCGAGCGCGTGCCGCACCGCCTTGCGCGCCTTGTGCGACGCCTCGGCCGTCACGGCGCACGCCATCACCACCACGATGTCTGGGCGGTCGTCGTCGACCAGCACAACGCCTGAGCTCGCGAGCGCTGCAGCGATCGTCTCGGCCTCCACACGGTTCACCTTGCAGCCGAGCGTCGTGAAGCGGACGCGGAGCGGCCGGTCACTCACCGCCAAGACCTCCCCGTGCCGAAATCGCCAGCGCTGCGGCCACCACGCCCGCCGTCTCGGTACGAAGCGTCGTCGGACCGAGCCACACCGTCCGAGCCCCGGACGACACGAGCGCCGCGACCTCGTCGGCCGAAAAGCCGCCTTCTGGCCCCACGACGACCGCTACGACGTCGTCGCTCGACAGATCAGAGCCGACGATGGCCCGCCTGATGCTCGGGGCGCCTTCGGCCTCCTCCCATGCGACGAGTATAAGCGCGACCGCACCCACCTCCGTCGCCAGGTCCGCGACGCTTACGACCGGAGCGACTTCCGGCACGCGCGTGCGCTGGGACTGCTTGGACGCCTCGCGCGCGACGCGCTGCCAGCGCTCCTGCTTGGCCTTCGCCTTCGCGCCGTCCAGCTTCACGACGCAGCGCGCCGAGGACAGCGGCACGATGCGCTCCACGCCGATCTCGGTCGCCTGACGCACGACGGAGTCCATCTTCTCGCCCTTCGCGATGCCCTGCACGAGCCACACGCGAGGCACCGGGACGGCTTCCACATCACGGACTGCACGGCCTTCGACCACGCCTCCTTCGACGTGGGTTATCTCGACTTCGAGCGCGATCCCTCGCGCGTCAACGCACACGATGCGGTCCCCGATGCCGAGCCGCAACACGTCGAGCACGTGGTGGAGGTCATCGTCGCTCAAGCGAAGCGGCCCGACGCCGCCCTCGGCATGATTCGCCACGAAGAACCGGTGCAGCGTCATGACGCTCACGCACCGAGCCAGTCTTTGATGCGCTCGATCGGCGTCTTGCTGCCGCGACCCGTGCCGAACGTCTCACCGAGCTCCCGCAGGAGCTCGCGCTGCCGTTTGTCGAGCTTGCGAGGCACCTCCACGCGCACGTGGACATGCAGGTCGCCGCGGCCACCCCTGAGCCCTGGCATGCCGCGCCCTTTCAGCCGGAGCACGTCGCCGGCCTGAGTGCCTGCGGGCACTTCGACCATCTCGTCTCCGCCAAGACCCGGGACCGTCACCGTCGCACCGAGCGCCGCCTGCGCGATGTTCAGCACTGCCATCACGTGGAGGTCATCGCCCTCACGGTGCAGGAACTCGTGCTCCGCGACGCGCACGCGGACCAAGAGGTCGCCCGACTGAGCGCCGCGTACGCCTGCCTCGCCCGCGCCGGGAACGCGGAGCGTCTGGCCGTCGGCGATGCCGGCCGGGATCGACACGGTCACGCGCTCAGTCACCTGCGCGCGACCGGAGCCCCCGCACGCAGGGCACGGAGGCTCGACGATGCGGCCCGTGGCCCCGCAGCGCTCGCAGGGAGCCAGCGATTGCATCACGCCGAGTATCGTGCGCCTGACGGTCCTGCGCTGGCCCGTTCCGCCGCACTCGGGGCATGCCTTCACCGAGCCGCCGGGCGACACACCCGTCGCGTTGCACGCCGCGCACGGGCCGAGACGCGTGACCGAGATCTCGCGCTCGACGCCAGCAGCCGCTTCTTCGAGCGTGATCGTCACCTGCACGCTCATGTCGCGCCCGTCGGTGCGCACGGCACGCCCGCCCATACCCGCGGAAACGCCGCCGAAGAAGGTCTCGAAGATGTCGTTGATGCCGAAGAAGTCGCCGAACCCGGAGTAGTCCGACCCGAATCCGCCGACGCGTGGATCCGGCGTGCCGTAGCGGTCGTAGTTCGCACGCTTCTGCTCGTCTGAGAGCACCTCGTAGGCCTCGTTGATCAGCTTGAAGCGCTCCTCCGCGTCCGGGTCGTCAGCAACGTCGGGATGCGTCTCCCGCGCCTTGCGGCGGAACGCTCGCTTGATCTCCTCTTGAGACGCGTCCCGGCTGACGCCCAAGACGGCGTAGTAGTCCACAGAAGCCATCTCAGTCTCCGTCTAGCCCAGGATGTCTGTCAGCGTGTCGGCCACCGTGCGGACCGTGCCGATGGCGCGCGGATAGTCCATGCGGGTCGGCCCGATGACCCCGACGATGCCCATCGCGCCGCGCCTGCCATACGGGCTGAGAACGACGCTCACGCTGCCGAGCGCTTCGATGGGGTTCTCGTGCCCGATGCGCACCGTCACGTCCGTCTCGCGCATCGCCTCGGTCAACAGGCGCAACATGGTGATGCCGTCTTCGAGGAGCTCCACGACAGGACGCGCCACGTGCGGGTCCGCGAACTCGGGCTGCGAGAGGAGCGCCGCAACGCCGCCTGTGACGACGCGATCGTCGTCCGCCTCGCGCAAACAGTCGGCCACGGCGTCCAGCACTTCGATCGTCGTCCGCGCGAACACGTCGCTGCCGGCGCGCACGCCCTCCCGGACGTCGATCACCTGCTCTCCGATCTTGTCCTCGAGCACGGCGGTCAGATACCGTTCCACTTCCGAAAGCACGCTCTCGGCAACCGGCTCCGCGAGCTCGAGCATGCGGTTCGCCACCTGGCCCGAGTCGGTCACCACGACCACAAGCGCCCGCCGTTCTGCCATCGGCACGATGGAGATCCGCCTCAGGCGAGCTCGCCGCAGTGCCGGGGCCGCGACGATCGCGACGTAGTTGGTGAAGCGCGAAAGCAGCATCGATGTCTCGCGCAGAACTTCGTCCATCTCCATCTCGAGCGTCTCGTACATGCGGTGGATGCGCTCGACCTCGGTTGCGCTAAGGCTGAGGGCGTCGATGCGCTCGCGCACATCGTCGACGAACGCGCGATACCCGCGGTCCGTCGGCACGCGGCCAGCGGAGACGTGAGGCTGGGCCACGTGCCCGCTCTCCTCGAGGGCGGCCAGTTCGGCTCGCACCGTGGCAGGCGAGCACCCAAGGTGATGGCGCTCCACCAGCGCTTTCGATGCCACGGGCTGCATGGTCGCGACGTACTCTTCTACGAGCGCGGCCAGCACCGCGCGTCTGCGTTCGCTCAGCATTCTCGTGCTCCTACCTTTGGCACTCGGTGCCTCTGAGTGCTAGACGATGGTATCACGCTCGGCACGGCGCTCGCACGCCTCAGCCCGTCCACACCGCGCCGAACACCTCGTTGCCGAGGAGCCACCCGCGTTCCGTCGTGCGCACCCGGCCACCAGACCGCACGAGGAGCCCGGCCTGCTCGAGCCGCTCTATCGCCGCCCCAACGCCCGCCTCCTCGACGAGCGGCTCAGGAACTCCCTCCGAGAGCCGAAGGCCGAGCATCACGTCCTCGCGCAGCGCCTCCGCCTCCGTGAGCACCTCGACCGTCATCGCCGGCCACTCGCCGAATCCGCGCGCGATGTCCGCCGCCACTGCGTACCTGACGCGCGCGGCGTCCTCAGGTACCACGAATCCTGCCGTCCGCGCCGTGGCTGCATCGAGCATGCCGTGCGCGCTCGGACCGATCCCGAGATACTCCCGGCCCGTCCAGTACGCGCGGTTGTGACGGCACTCGTGGCCGGGGACGGCGTAGTTCGCCACCTCGTAGCGCAGCAGCCCCGACGCCTCAAGGAGGTCTCGCGCCAGCACCATCATGTCGGCGACGACGTCCTCATCGACCGCACGATATCGGCCGAGCAGGACCTCTGCTGCGAGCGGCGTGCCGCTTTCCAGCGACAGCGGGTACACCGACACGTGCCGCGCGCCCGTCTCAAGCGCGTACTCCACCGTCGAACGCCACATATCGAGCGTCTGTCCGGGGATGCCGCAGATGAGATCGACCGAGAGATCCAGCCCGGCTTCCGTGGCGGCCCTCGCGGCCGCGAGCGCTCGCGTTGCGTCGTGCGGACGGCCGAGCACCGCGAGAAGGTCGTCGTGGAACGCCTGCACGCCCAGGCTCACCCGAGTCGCGCCGGCATCCGCGAGCATCTCAGCAGTGAGCTCGTCGAACGATTCCGGATTCGCTTCGACCGTGATCTCCACCTCGTGCGTACCGCACATCTGCCCACGCGCCGTCGCCACGAACGCTGAGAGCCGCGCGGCTCCCAGAGACGTCGGCGTCCCTCCGCCGATGTAGACCGTACGCGCCGCACGAGGCTCCAGCCGCGAGAGCCACCCGGCCCACTGCTCGTAGAGGAGCTCGTAGGTGTGGGCGGCCTGCGATCCGGGCCCCTGTGGCACGACCGAGAAGAAGTCGCAGTACGCGCACTTCGAGGCGCAGAACGGGACGTGGAAGTATAGGTGCTCGGGCATCATGCCGCCGGCGCGCGCTCCAGCACCTCGTGCTGGGGGCGACATCAGCCTTCGTCCACCTTGAGGATCGCCATGAACGCCTCCTGCGGCACCTCGACGGTCCCGAGGTTCTTCATGCGCTTCTTGCCCTCTTTCTGCTTCTCGAGCAGCTTGCGTTTGCGCGTCACGTCGCCACCGTAGCACTTCGCGAGGACGTCCTTGCGCTTGGCTTTGACCGTCTCGCGGCTGATGATCCTGCCACCGATCGCCGCCTGGATGGGGACCTCGAACATCTGCCTGGGGATGATGTCTTTCAGCTTCTCGGTGAGGACCTTCGCGCGCGGGTACGCCTTGTCCTTGTGCACGATGAACGACAGCGCGTCCACCGGCTTTCCGGCTAGAAGCACGTCGAGCTTCACGAGTTCGCTCGGCCGGTAGCCGATGAACTCGTAGTCGAGGCTCGCATACCCTTTCGTGCGGCTCTTGAGCTGGTCGAAGAAGTCCATGATGAGCTCGGACAACGGGATCTCGTAGTGCATCTCCACCGTCGTTGCCGAGAGGTATTGCATGTCCTTGAAGACCGCGCGACGGCTGTCCGCGAGCTCCATGACCGGACCGACGAAATCAGGCGGGACGAGGATCGTCGCTTTCAGGTATGGCTCCTCGATGCGATCGAGGCGGCTCGGGTCGGGCATGTCTTGCGGTGAGTGGACCTCGCGCATCTCGCCGTTCGTGAGGTACGCGTGGTACTCCACGCTCGGCGCCGTCGCGAGCAGTTCGAGGCCGAACTCGCGCTCGAGGCGCTCCTTCACGACCTCCATGTGCAGCAGACCCAAGAACCCGACGCGGAACCCGAACCCGAGGGCATGCGACGTCTCAGGCTCATAGACGAGCGCAGGGTCGTTGAGCTTCAGCTTGTCCAGCGCGTCGCGCAAGTCGGGGTACTGGTCGCCATCGATCGGGTACAGGCCGGTGTAGACCATCGGTTTGACGTCGCGGTAGCCTGGCAGTGGCTCGGCAGCGCCGTTCTTCGCACGCGTGATCGTGTCGCCCACCTTGACGAGCGACGGGTCCTTCAGCCCCGTGATCACGTAGCCGACCTCGCCGACCGAAAGCTCGTCGACTGGTGTGTTGGCGGGCCTCCTGACGCCCACCTCCTCGATCTCGCTGACAGCACCGGTGGCCATCATCAGGACCTTCTCGCCCTTGCGCACCGACCCGTCGACGATGCGCACGAGCGCCACAACGCCTCGGTAGGTGTCGAAGTACGAGTCGAAGATGAGCGCTTTGAGAGGCGCTTCCGGGTCGCCTGTCGGCGGTGGAACCCGGCGCACGATGGCTTCAAGCGCATCGCGCACGCCCTGACCGGTCTTGCCGCTCGTGAGCACTGCCTCGTCCGCGGGTATGGCGAGCGCCTCCTCGATCTCGTGGCGCACGCGCTCCGGGTCTGCAGCGGGAAGGTCGATCTTGTTGATGACCGGGATGATCTCGAGGTTCGTGTTCATCGCCATAAGCGCGTTGGCCACGGTCTGCGCCTCGACGCCCTGCGCCGCGTCCACGACGAGCAAGACGCCCTCGCACGCAGCGAGCGAGCGCGAGACCTCGTAGGTGAAGTCCACATGCCCAGGCGTATCGATGAGGTTGAGCTGGTAGGTCTTCCCATCATCGGCGTCGTACATCACCCGCACGGCCTGCGCTTTGATGGTGATGCCGCGCTCGCGCTCGATGTCCATCGAGTCCAGCACCTGGTCCATCATCTCGCGCTCCGCGATGGTATGCGTGAGCTCGAGCACCCGGTCGGCGAGCGTGGACTTGCCGTGGTCGATGTGCGCGATGATGGAGAAGTTCCGTATGAGGGCCGGGTCAGTCATCGGAGCGTAAGGATAGCAGGCCGCAGCACGTTCACATAGCCGGACGGGCATCGCTTCCGGCGCGACCACCGGGGCATGGCCGCCGCGGCGCGTCCTCGGTGCGGCTCCCCTTCTTGGCTGCCTTCCCGGCGTGTGCTAGACTCTCGAAGCTCTGAAATGCAGGTTTCCAGCTGAACCACCTGAAGAACCGGAAGGAACGACTGTCGTGGCGAACATCAAGAGCCAGAAGAAGCGGATCCTCACCAACGAGAAGGCGCGCAAGCGCAACCGCGCGGTCAAGTCCGCGCTCAAGACGTACGTCAAGCGCGTGCACGAGGCCATCGCAGCCGGCGACAAGGCCCAGGCCCTCGAGGCCGCGCGCGTCGCGTGCCGCGCGCTCGACAAGGCCGCGAGCAAGGGCGTCATCCATCCCAACCAGGCGGCGAACCGCAAGTCCGGCATCATGGCCGCCGTCAATGCGATGGAGGACTGAGCGCCCTACCCGTTGCGCGCAGCCGAGCCGTCGCTCGGCACGCACACCCGAAGCACCCAGCGTTCGAGAACGAGCCCGGCATCGCCGCGGCTCGTTTTCATTCGTGCCTCAGCATCGGCTGCCGCGCGCAGGGCGTCTGCGAGCTCTGGTTCGTGGAATCGCGCAGCGTCCTGCGCAAGCCTGCGCCCTTGCCACTCCTGGAGCCCGAGCTCTCGGGCCAACCCGTCCGAGCCGCCGCGCTCCACCAACGCCTTCGCGCTGACCAGCTGCCGCATGCGCCTCGTTGCGGCAGCAAGCAGGCCAAGCGGTGATTCGCCTGCGAGCATGAGCGCGCGAGCGGAGCCGAGCGCGCCTTGCGCATCGCGTGCGCCCAGCGCGTCCAAGAACGTCCAAATCGGCGGCACGACCGTGGTCACGACAGCCGCGACGTCGGCCCTCTCGATCGTATCTCTGTCGCCGATGTACGCCACGAGCTTCACGATCTCGGCGTCCATCGTGCGAAGGTCGCCACCTGTCGCAGCCACGAGCGCCTCGGCTGCATCCCGCTCGATGCGCCTGCCCTTCTCCGACACCGCCTTTGCGACCCAGGATGCGAGCTCGCGACGCTTGGGCGCGGCGTATTCAGCGAGCGCCCCGGCGGTCTCCAACGCCTTGTACAGCCGCGTGTTCTTCGCGAGCCCCGATCCGGCGAGCACCAGGCACGTGGTGGCAGCGGGGTTCGCCACATACTCGACGATGGGCGGGTGCTCGGACGCCGGCATCTGATCGATGTTGCGCACCAGCACCAGCCGGCGGGAGCCCATGAACGGCAGCGTGTTCGCCGCAGCCACGACCTCTTCTCCTCGCACCTGCTTGCCGTCGAAGACGTCCACGTCCATGAGCGACGGGTCGGCCGCTTCGAACATGCTCCGCAGCCGGCGGACCGCGGCCTCCAGCAAGAACTCGTCCTTGCCGTAGATCAGGTAGATTGGCTTGAGGTCGTCGATCTTCCTGACAGCCATCCCGCACCTCGTGTCCGGTTGCTTCTGTGCGCACCATTGTCACACATGTAGCCCTGCAGGCCATCGTCGTCTTGCGCAGCATCCCAGCTCTCACCCCCCTGCCACGTTGCGTCTTCACCCTCCACGTGGATCCTCGTGCCTCAACCGTCAGATCGCCTTGTAGGTCCGTCCGGTACACGCGCGCGCCCACAGATGCGAGCAATGCCACCGTCCGTTCGGAGGGATGCCCGAAATCGTTGCCTTCGCCAACGCTGATGAGCGCGACTGCGGGTCGCCATCCTCTGGCGCCCGTTTCGACGAGGCCGTTCTCGCTTCCATGGTGCGGCACCTTCAGCAGCTCGACCCGCCGAAGCAGTCCCGCACGCTGCAATCCTTCTTGGACGTAGGACTCCGCGTCGCCGGTGAGCACCGCGTCGAAGGCGCCGCACTGCACTTCGAGCACCACGCTCGTGTCGTTCGCACTGAGCCCGTGAGCATCTCGCGTCGGCCACAGCACCGAGACGGTCGCTCCACCTACCTGGAAGCTGTCGCCTTGATGCACGGCCACCGTCCGACCGGCCGCGTCAGCTCCGAGAGCGGCCGTCACAGCCGATTGCAGCGATGGCTCCGCTTCGGGAGCTCCTGAGATCCCGATCAACCGCGGCTTGACGATCCCCCTCAGACCCTCAAGCCCACCGATGTGGTCGTCGTGCGCGTGCGTCAGAACGACAGCGTCGATGCGACGGATCCGGTGACGTCCGAGCGCTTGCCGCAGGGAGATGGGATCCGGACCCGTATCGACCAACAGCGTCTCGTACCTGCTCTGGACGAGCACGGCGTCGCCCTGCCCGACGTCGAGCACGACGATGCGAACGCCTGCCACAGGCGCCTGCGCGAACGCCACGATGAGGACCAACGCACCCGACGCGACAAGAACGCGCTTCGCTCGCGCGCGATCTGGTTGGGGCCACCTGAGCCACACAAGACCCAACGACACGACGACCGCCGCGACGCCCACACCGGAAGCCACCGCAACACACGCTCCGGGAAGCGACGCCATCGCCGCAGCGAACCCTGCCACGAGCTTGGCGCAGGCCGCCGCCACGAGCAGACACGCCCTTCCGATAGGAGATTCCCACGCCCCAAGGCACGCGCCCGCAAGCGCGAAACTGAGCGCGAGCTCGATCACAGGAAGCACCGCGGCGTTCGCGAGAGGCGCGAGCACCGAAACCGCACCGAAGGCTGATGCGGACACCGGAAGCGTAGACATCTGCGCCGTTATAGCTGCGGAAACCAGCTGACCGATCTTCCCTGACGCGCCGGGCACCGCCGCTGCAAGCCATACTGCAACGAGCCTGCCGAACAGCAAGAGCCCGCCGACCGCGCTCACCGACAGCGCGAATCCGACGTCGAACGCTGCCATCGGCTGGGCGAGCAGCACCGCCGTCGCTCCCGCCGACAACGCGGCGAGCGGATCGGGACGCACCACGAGCATCCGGCTTACCGCAAGCACGCTCAGCATGGCGCACGCGCGCACGGCCGAGATCGGGAATCCGGTCATGGCTGCGAAGAGCCACGCTGTCGCGACCACAGCGCTTTGTACGATTCTCCGTCGTCGTGCCACCGAACGCAGCATGGCCATCACCACGCCGCACACGATGCCAAGGTGCGTTCCAGACACGGCGATGGCGTGCGACAAGCCCAGCGTGCGGAAGTCTGCCTGTAGCGCAGACCCTCTCACCCGCCGCCTGTCGCCAAGGGCGACGCCAAGCAGAAGCGCTCCTGGATCGCCCGGTATCCGAGCGAGCGCCTCCGACGACCTCGCTCGCCATCGGTAGACCGCGCCAAGCAGGCCGCTGCGCCATCCCGTCTCCTCGAACCGCCACGGTCGCACGAAGCCGACGACGCCTGCGCGCGCGCACTCCCGCGCGCGTTCGGGCTCGCTCGGCCCTTTCGGGACGGCGCTGAACCGCACCGTCCGCCCGATCTCCGGTGCATCGACGCCCTCCGGAAGGCCGACCTGCATCACGCATCCTGCGAACGGCTCGCCGTCAACGCGCACGGTCGTCCGCTCGCCGAAGCGCCCTTCCGTCCCGTCGGCGATGACCGTGGCCCGCCAGGTCCGTGCCCCAGCAGCGTTCATGGCCTCCCACCGAAGGCTCCACACGTGCAGCGACACCGCGCATGACACCGCGCCAACGACGAAGCCAGCAACGAGAAGCGTGGCCGCCGCGCGCGCTGACCCGCGGTGACGCACACGAGCGCCCAGCAGAGCGGCCGTGACGACCACCGCTCCGCACACCGCGGCCGCGAAAGCACGGTGTCCGCTCCACCACACCGCCTCGGTGGCCGCGATGCCAGCCCAGACACCGCCGAGCAGCCCGAACGAGGGCGGAAGCGCTGGCCGCTTCACGATCCGTGCCGCCCCCAAGGCGGCTCACCCCGTCGTGATGAGGTCTTTGAGCGCGTCGAACTTCTTCGGCCCGATGCCGGGCACCCGCATCAGGTCCTCTGGCGCGCTGAACGGACCGTTCTTCGTCCGGTCGTCCACGATCTTCTGCGCCGTTGCAGGCCCGATGCCGGGAAGAGCGTCAAGCTCCGTTGCGCTCGCGGAGTTGATGTTGACCTTCTGCGGAGCGCCCGCGACGGTGCTCGGAGCCCCTGCCGTCGAGGACGCTTCGTCCCTCGTCGGGATGCGCACCTGCTCCCCGTCATTCAGGATCCGCGCGAGGTTGACGGCGTCGGTCGCGGCGTTTCCGAGGACCCCGCCAGCGGCCTCGACCGCGTCACCGACGCGCGACCCTGGCGGGAGCGTGTACACGCCCGGCCTTCGCACGGCACCCACGACGTGGACGACCACCCCGGCTGGCGTCGTGGTCGCTGCGCTCGCGTCCGCGATCTCCACCTCTGGCGGGCTCACGCTCATCTCGTCTGCTGGAACCCCGCGCAGCCACCCGCCAGCAGCCAGCACGATTCCTACGAGCACCGCAACGAGCGCGATGCGACCCCATGCCGGAAGCGCACGGATGCGCTCGACGGACTCCCTGATAGCAGTGCCGTTCTCCCACTCCTCGAACATGGACGCCCCCTCCTCGCCGGGACGGAGGGGGCGTCCGAGTGCCACTCTACGCGCAAGCCCCTAACAGGGCATCCACGAGACCTTACCGATCGCTCACCTGCTCGCGCCTCCTATGCGCGCACCACGAAGCTCACGAGCTTGCCGGGAACCACCACGACCTTGACGACCTCGCCCGCTGCCACGATCTCCGCGACCTTCGGCAGCGCGCGAGCGGCGGCCTCGACTTCCTCGGCAGAAGCGTCCGCAGGAAGCGTGACCCGACCACGCACTTTCCCGTTCACCTGCACTGCGTACTCCACCTCGCGCGAACGGGCAAGCTCTGGGTCCCACTCGGGCCACGGCTGCCGGTGTACGCTCTCAGGCTCGCCGATGACCTCGCGCCACAGCTCCTCGGCCATGTGCGGGACGTACGGCGCGAGCAGCAGCACGAGCGTGCGCGCGACCGCTCGCTCGACCGCACCGTTGCGAGCGGCCTGCGGCACCGTCCGGCGATATTCGCCTGCGGCGTTGAGAAGCTCCATCATCGCTGCGAGCGCGGTGTTGAACTGGAAGCGCTCGATGTCTTGGGTGACCTTGCCGATCACGCGATGACGCTCGCGCTCGAGCGCTTCGGCCTCGCCGCCGCGCGCTCCGCTCCCGGCATCCTCGTAGACCTCCCACACGTACCGCCACACGCGGTTCAAGAATCTGAAGATGCCCTCAAGCCCCTCCTGGCTCCACTCCAGGTCCTTGTCGGGCGGGGCCATGAACAGGATGTACGCGCGCAACGCGTCAGCGCCGAACTTCGCGATCATCTCCTCGGGCGCGACGACATTGCCCTTGGACTTGGACATCGTCTCGCCGTCCTTTTTCACCATGCCTTGCGTGAGCAGGTTGGTGAACGGCTCATCGAAGGCCACGAGCCCCATATCGCGGAAGACCTTCGTGAAGAACCGCGAGTACAAAAGGTGCAGGATCGCGTGCTCGATCCCGCCGATGTACTGGTCGACCGGCATCCAGTACGCTGCTTTGGCCGGATCGAAGATCTCCTCGTCGTTGCGAGCATCGCAGTAGCGAAGGTAGTACCACGACGAGCACGTGAACGTGTCCATGGTGTCCGTCTCGCGTCGAGCGGGACCGCCGCAGCGCGGGCATTCCGCCTCGTAGAACTCCGGATGATCGGCGAGCGTCTCGCCCTTCGTGATGTCCACGTCCATCGGGAGCATCACAGGGAGATCGTGTTCGGGCACGGGCACCAGTCCGCAGCGCTCGCAGTGGATCGCCGGGATCGGGTTGCCCCAGTACCGCTGACGCGAGATCAGCCAGTCCCGCAAACGGAAGTTGACAGCAGGCCGACCGAGCCGGCGCTCCTCCAGCCACGCGGTGACCGCCTTCACACCCGCGCTTCCCTTGCCTCCGGGAAGCCCAGTGAAATCGCCGGACTGCACCATCACGCCGGGTCCGTCGTACGCAGCCTCCCAGGGCACGTCGTCCACGACCCTGGCCTTCTGTCCGCGCAGACGCTCGAGGAGCGGGTCGTCCTCGGCGACCACGACCGGCGGCACGGGGAGGCCGTACTGCCGCGCGAATTCGAAGTCCCGCTGATCGCCGCACGGCACCGCCATCACAGCCCCGGTGCCGTACTCCATGAGCACGTAGTTCGCGACCCACACCGGCACCTTCTCACCGTTGACCGGGTTGATCACGTACCGGCCGGTGAACGCGCCGAGCTTCTTCGCCTCGCCGCTCTCGCGCTCGATCGCGCTCTCGCGCGCTGCGGCCTCCACCACGGCCCGCACCGCCGGTTCGTGCTCCGTGCCGGCAACGAGCTCGTCGACGAGGGGATGCTCCGGCGCGAGCAGGAAGAAGGTGCAGCCGAACAGCGTGTCGGGGCGCGTCGTGAACACCGTGATGCGCTGTTCGGTGGGGTTGCCGTGGGCATCGCAGAGCGCGAAGTCTACCTCCGCGCCCTCGCTCCGCCCGATCCAGTTGGCCTGCATCGTCTTGACGCGCTCCGGCCAGCCGGGAAGCTTCGCGAGATCGTCGAGCAGCTCTTGCGCGTATGCCGTGATCTTGAAGAACCACTGCTCGAGCTCGCGCTTCTCCACGACGGACTTGCAGCGCCAGCAGACGCCTTCCCCGATCACCTGCTCGTTGGCGAGCACGGTCTTGCACGACGGGCACCAGTTGACAGGGCTGGACTTGCGCTCCACCAGGCCCCGCTCCCAGAACTTCAGGAAGATCCACTGCCCCCAGCGGTAGTACTCAGGGTCGCACGTCTTGACGGTGCGGTCCCAGTCGTAGCTGAACCCCATCCGCTTGAAAGACGCCGCCTGCTTGTCGATGTTCGCGTACGTCCACTCGGCAGGATGCGTGCCGCTCTTGATGGCGGCGTTCTCCGCTGGCAGGCCGAAGGCGTCCCACCCGATGGGATGCAGCACGTTGTAGCCGCGCATCGTGAAGTACCGCGCGACCACGTCGCCGATCGAGTAGTTGCGCACGTGGCCCATGTGGATGTCACCGGATGGGTACGGGAACATCTCGAGCACGTACTTCTTGGGACGCTCGTCGTCCTCCGTCACGGAGTACAGGCGCTGCTCGTCCCAGACTGCCTGCCACTTCGGCTCTATCGCGTGCGGATCGTAGTCCTTGTGCGCCACCTCAGCTCCTCTGAACGTCCCGGCCATGCGTCCTGCGCCCAGCAGCGCGTGCGAGCACCTATTCTAGCCCACGAGCGCACACGCGCGCCCACCCACGCCACACAACGCGATGCGGGCCCGCACCGAATTGCAGGGCATCGCATCGCCGTAGCAGCACTCTCACGCACACTGGCCTCGCCCATTCCCCCAAGTGCGTTGCACCTCCTGATGAGCGGACTGCCGGAGAAATACCGAACGCCCGCCGCACTGGTGGCGACGGGCGTCTCGCTTCAGGTTGGTGGAGCCAAGGGGGTTCGAACCCCTGACCTCATGGCTGCCAGCCATGCGCTCTCCCAGCTGAGCTATGGCCCCACGATGCTGTCTCGCAGCAAACGGTAGTATAGCAGCCGTTGGCCTGCGGTCAATCGGCAGATTCGGACTCCAGCATCACGGCGGGCCCCTCGATGGCGAGCGCCACCTCTTCGACACCGCGTGCTGTCTCACGGGCCCCCATCGCCTCGACGAACAGCATCGCTCCCAGGATGAGGCCGGCGCCGACAAGACCGCGCACGCCGATGCGCTCGCCAGCGAGCCATCCGAACAGTCCGCCGAAGGCAGGCTCGCACACCAAGATGAGTGCGACCGTGCTGGGCGGGATGGTGCGCTGTGCGTACGTCTGCACCACGAACGCCACCGCCGATCCCAGCACGGCCGTGAGCGCGATCGCCGCCACAAGACGCGGATCCCGCGGTGTGGGCGCGCCTTCAAGCGTCACGGAGAGCGCACCCGTCACCACCGTCACAGTCGCCAGCTGCACGATGGTCAACGACACCGCATCGTAGCGCGTGCCTGCAGACCCAAGCACGATCATATGGAACGAGTACGCGAGCGCGCACAGGAGCACCCTCGTATCGCCTGCGTTCCACCCGCCGCCGGACCCGCCCGACAGGAGGTACAGCCCGAGGGTCGCCACGACGACCCCGACGACCGTCTCGATCCGTGGCGGATGACGCAGCACGAGCGCCTGCAGGACCGGCGTGATCACCACGAACATCCCGGTCACGAACGCCGCCTTGCTCGCGCTCGTCGTCTCAAGCCCCCAGGTCTGGAAGACGTACCCTGCGGCAAGCAGAACGCCCGCGAGCGCACCGACCCGCACGGTCGCGGCATCCAGCCTCCGCACCGCTTTCGGGAAGGCAGCGCCGAGCACGAGCGTCGCCAGCGCGAAACGCCACGCCAGGAAAGCGTTCACGGGATAGCGGGCGACCACGTCTTTGACGACGACGAACGTCGCGCCCCATACCGCCGCTACCCCGATGAGCGCAACGGCGAGCAGGTACCGCCGTGACTGCGACCTCACGAGACGACCGGCTCCTCAGCTGCCGAGCGGCCGACGTTCTCGCTCGACTGAGCGAAGTCGTCTGGCAGCGGCACGCGCGGGGCGTCGCTCCACAGGCGTTCGAGCCGGTAGAAGTCGCGTTCGGCTGGCTGGAAGACGTGGACCACGATCTCGCCGAAGTCGAGCAGCACCCACGTCGCCTGCTGCTCGCCCTCCCGGCCGATCGCGGACAGACCGGCCTCCTTGAGCCGCCTCTCGACCTCGTCCACGATGGCCTTCACCTGACGGTCGTTCGATCCCGTCACGATGACGAAGTACTCCGTGATCACGAGCACCGGTCCGACCTCGACGATGACGATGTCGGACCCCTTCTTGTCGGCCGCTGCCGTGGCAGCGAGCAGGGCGGCGTCTCTCGCTTCCAGCGAACTCACTCCTTCACCGGTTTGTAGTCCTTGCCCACGATGATGATGATATCAGCCACCTGTTGCTCCGAAGGCTGAACGATAACTTTGCCGACGCCCAGGACGCGCTGGATCCGCTCGCCAGCGTCGCTTCCTTCGCGTTGCTCGACGATCAGCGTCTGCTCGTAGTCGAAGCGGTCGGCGTTTTTCGTGTCCGCCACCCGCATGCCTTCACGGATGAGGCGCTCCGCCACCTCCCCGGCGATCCCTGGCACGCCGGACCCGTTGTAGATGACGACGCTCACGCGCGCCTCCTCGGCGCCCACCTTCACTCCCCACCACGCCATCAAGAGGTCCGCGATCTTGTCGCGCTGGGGCTCGAAGTACGTCTGGTCGCCCATGTTGATCGGACGAACCGGCAAGGGCGCGAGCGCCACACGGTCCGGACCGAGCGAGTCAGCGAACTGCCTCACTTGTGCGAGCTCGCTCTCGTTGAGGTTGGTGTCGCTCACCTTGTCGAACAAGCCGGCCAGGGATTGGCTGGTCAAGGCGTCCTGGTACACCTGCTTGGGCACGACCACATACTTGTCGAACAGCACCCCCAGGTAGTTGGAGATGGTCGCCAGAGATGTCTCAGGTCCGCTCTTGAAGCTGTCACCGGCCCGCTCGAATCCTTGGCCCGGCACTTCCATGAAGGCACCGTCAGAGATGGCGATGCCCGTGATCTGCTTCTTGGACCGGTCGAGCCGCACGGCAAGGAAGTCCGTTCCGCCGTTTGGATCGGTGCCGATGATGAGCAGGTTGTCGCGCGCCTGCTCTTTCACCGCCTCAGGAGACGCTGCCCGCTCCGCGGCCCGCTTCGCGAGGTGGCGCGCCGCCGCGTTGATGGCGAGCGCCGAGCCGATCGCGAGCCCGACGATCAGTGCGCCGATAAGGACGGCAGTCGCCAGGCGACGCAAGAACCGGGCGACGCCAGCGGCCATCGCCCGCTCCTCCGCCCGCAAACGCGCGATGCGCTCTTCGCGTCGTGCACGCTTGCCGGCCTTCGTCGAACGCTTCGATGTCCGGTACCCGCGACGTGGGACGGTCGCTTCTCCGTGCGCCTCACCGACATCGAAGCGGTTTGCGGGTGCGCCCCGCCGACGAGGGTACGTCGGAGCGGCCGGCGAAGGCTCGGCACCGATGTCGAGGATCTCGCCGTCACGCCGCGCGGACGCACCCGCGCGCGAAGGGCGCTTCCTGCCGCTCACGAAAGGCCTCCGGCGGCTATCCAGTTCCAGGTCTTGAGCGTCTGCGGGTGCATCGGCCTTCTCGTGTCTACGAGATGACGCAGTCCATCGGCATAGGTTCTCACGAACAGCTCGCTCAGCGGAAGTGCTCCGATCGATGCGCGCAACACCGCTGCGCTCTCGTGCGTCCTGCCCGGTTCGATCGAGTCCGCGATGAACACCGCCATCGCCAGCGCAGACATGCCCGGCGCACCGAAGGTGTGGACGGCGACCGCGTCGACGACCGCGTCGCCCGCATCCGGGAACGCGCGCCGAACGAGCCGGGCGCCGACCGGCGCGTGCAAGAGGTACGGAACCTGCTCGTCCACCTCGGTGATCGGCAGTCCCAAAAGCCGGGCCTCGCGAAGAAGCTCTTCCCCGCTCAGGTCGCGGGCCCAATCGTGCAGCAGGCCCGCGAGGTGGGCCGCCTCGGCGTCAAGGCCGTAGGCTTCTGCGATCCGTTTGGCGGTCTGAGCGACACGCTCGCTGTGCGCGGCGCTTTCAGGGCTCAAGCGCTCCCGCACCGCAGCGAGCGCGGCATGCCGGTCGGCAGCCACGGTCACGCCTCCGAAGCGTACAGGCCGTTCTTGCGAACGTAGGCGGCCACAGCCTCGGGCAGCAGGTATCGGATCGGCCGCCGTTCAGCGACACGCCGCCGTATGTCGGTCGACGAGATCGCGAGCGCCGGCACCTCCATGAACTCCACGCGCATGCGCTCGGCGTCGTCGCGCGAGAACCGCGACAGGTCGTATCCGGGCCTCGTCGCCGCGATGAACGAGCACACGCCCGCAAGCGCCTCGGAGTCCTTCCAGGTGAGGATCTCCCACACGGCGTCTGCGCCCGTGATGAAGTACAAATCCGCGTCTGGACCGAGCTCCTGCCGTAAGGCGAGCATCGTGTCGACGGTGTACGTGGGTCCAGGCCGGTCGACCTCCATGCGCGATACCTCGAAGTCCGGGTTGCTCGCCGTCGCGATCACCGTCATGAGGTAGCGGTGCTCCGCGGGGGTGACCTTCCGGTGCGTCTTGCGCACCGGATTCCCTGTCGGCATGAAGACGACTTTGTCCAGGTTGAACTGGACGAGCGCCTCTTCTGCCGTCACGAGGTGCCCGTAGTGGATGGGATCGAACGTCCCACCCATGATGCCGATCCTGAGCTTCTTCCTCACTCCCGGATCTGCCCGCTCCCGAAGCCGACATACTTCGTCGTCGTCAGCGCCTGGAGCCCCATCGGGCCCCGCGCGTGCAACTTCTGCGTCGAGATGCCGATCTCGGCGCCCAGCCCGAACTCCCCGCCATCGGTGAAGCGCGTCGAGGCGTTGACGTACACGGCCGCGGCGTCCACCTCGTTCACGAACCGCATGGCCGCGCCGTAGTCTTGGCAGACGATGGACTCCGAGTGCTTGGTGCCGTAGGTGTTGATGTGCCTGATCGCTTCATCGAGGCCGCTCACGACCTTGCACGCGATCTTCAAGTCGAGGTACTCCGTCGCCCAGTCCTCGTCGCTCGCAGACTGGATGCGCGTGATGGCACCGAGCGCTCTGGTCTTCTCGTCGCCGTAGACCGTCACGCCCTCGCGCTCGAGCGCTCGCAGGATGTTCGGCAAGACGCGCTCGTGGATGGCGTCGTCGATGAGCAGCGTCTCTGCCGCGTTGCAGACGCCGGGACGCTGGCACTTCGCGTTGATGATGATGCGCTCGGCCATCTGAGGGTCGGCCGAGGCGTGCACGTACACGTGGCAGTTGCCGACCCCCGTCTCGATGACAGGGACCTTCGCATTCTCGACGACGCTCTTGATCAGGCTCGCTCCGCCACGCGGTATGAGAACGTCGATCATGCCGTGGAGCCCCATGAGCTCCTCTGCCGCAGCATGGTCTGTCGACTCGACGGACTGGATGGCGGCGGCGGGAAGCCCAGCTCCCTCGGCGGCCATCGCGAGGACCCGTGTGAGCGCGAGGTTCGACTGGATCGCCATCGAACCGCCGCGGAGGATCACGGCGTTCCCTGTCTTCACGCACAGGCCGGCTGCGTCTGCAGTGACGTTCGGCCGCGCCTCGTAGATCATGGCGACCACGCCGAGCGGCACGCGCACCTGCTGGAGCCACATCCCGTTGTACATCCTCGTTCCGCTCACCACTTCCCCGAGCGGGTCGGGCAGCAGCGAGAGGCTCTTGAGCGCCTCGGACATCGCCTTGATGCGCACCGGGTTGAGCTCCAGACGGTCGAGCAACGATGCAGGGGTGTTCTTGGTGCGCGCTGCTTCCATGTCCTTCTCGTTGGCAGCAAGGATCTCGTCTTGCCTCGCGACCAGCGCGTGCGCCATCGCCAGAAGCGCGCGGTTCCGCTGGCTCGATGACGCGACGGCAAGCGCGTTGGCGGCCTCCCGCGCCCGTTCAGCGAGCGTGACGACCTCAGACATCAGACCTCCCCTTCCGACCACCGGACAAATGGCTGTCATCGCCTGCACCGCGCAGAATGACCAAGTGGTCCCGGTGCACGACCTCTCTGCCGGCCAGCTCGGGCCTCTTCTCGCGGATCGATTCAGTCCGCATGCCTTTCACCTGCTTGAGCGCATCGGACGACATCCCGGCCAGACCCCGGGCGACTTCCTCGCCCTGACGGTCCACGATGACGACGGGATCACCGGCCGCGAACGTGCCCCTCACCTCGACGACACCGGCCGGAAGGAGGCTCCTGCCCCGCAAACATAGGGCATCGCACGCCCCAGCGTCAACGACGATGCCGCCCGCAGGGCGTCCCGCGTACGCGAGCCAAAGCTTGCGAGCGCGCCTGCCCGCCTTCCCGCCGGCGAACAGCGTTCCCACGCTCTTGCCGTCCACCGCGTCGACGAGCACGTCCTGCCGATGGCCGTCACAGATGACGAGCGGGATTCCTGCGTCCATCAAGGCCTTCGCCGCCTCGAGCTTCGAGGCCATCCCGCCGGATCCCACCGCAGACCCCGGGCCGCCGGCCGTCTCCAGGACCTCAGGGGTGAGCTCCTCGACCTTGTGCACCAACTGCGCGTCGGGATCGCGACGCGGATCGCGGTCGTACAGGCCCGCGATGTCAGTCAAAAACACCGCGAGGGACGCTCGCACCATCATGGCCACCAGAGCGGCCAGGTAGTCGTTATCACCGAATCTGATCTCGTCGACGGCTGTGGTGTCGTTCTCGTTCACGACCGGCACTACCCCCATGCGGAGCAGCGCCTCGAGCGTGCGGCACGCGTTCAGGTACGCGCTGCGGACACCCACGTCATGCCTCGTGAGCAGGACCTGGCCGACGGCGATCCCGTGCTCGCCGGCGGCCTCCGCATACCGCTCCACCAGCCGCGCCTGTCCGACGGCCGCCGCGGCCTGAAGCTCAGGCATCGTGCTCGGCCGGCCGGGCATCCCCAGCGCTTCTGTCCCGGCAGCGATCGCACCTGAGGAGACGATGACGACCTGGATCCCGCGTGCACGCAGCACGGCCACCTGCCGCATCACCTCCGCGATGAAGCCGCGGTCGATCCTGCCGTCACGATCGGTGAGCGTGTTGCTCCCGATCTTCACCACGACGGTGGGCTTAGCCATCGTCCTCCCCGTCCGTCCCACGGTCGTCAGAAGGAATCTCGAACTCGAATGATACCGGTCCGATGTGCACGGTGTCGCCGGGCCGTGCACCTGCGTTGCGCAACGCCTCTTCCACCCCTGCTCGCTGCAGACGCCGCTGCAGGTAGGCGACGGCCTCGTCGTTCTGCATGTCGGTCATGATGACCATGCGTTCGATCCTGCCGCCTCGCACGCGATACTCGCCGGGCGCCTCCTGCACCACCTCGACGACGCGTTCGCTCGGAGGCTCGTACACGAACACGGCAGGCGGCTCGGCCGGCACGACCGCGGCCTGCTCGCGGAGCTCGTGGACCCGCTCCGCCACCGCGCGGACCATCTCCTGGATGCCCTCGCCCGTGGCTGCCGACACCGCGAAGAACGGGCGTCCAGCCTGGTCGCACCATGTAGCGACGCGCGCCGCGTTCTCCCGCGATTCTGGCAGGTCGACCTTGTTGCCGACAACGACCTGCGGCCGCTTGGCGAGCTCTGACGCGTGCGCTGCCAACTCGCGATCGATCACACCGATGTCGGCCACCGGGTCCCTGCCTTCGTACCCGCCGGACAGGTCCACCACGTGAAGGATGAGCGCGCTGCGTTCGATGTGCCGCAAGAAGCCATGGCCGAGCCCCGCGCCTTCGCTCGCTCCTTCGATAAGCCCCGGGACGTCGGCCACCACGAACGAACGCTCGCCAGCGTCGACGACGCCGAGGTTCGGCACGAGCGTCGTGAACGGGTAGTCCGCGATCTTCGGCCGAGCAGCCGAGATGCGCGCGATGATCGACGACTTCCCGACGCTCGGCAGCCCGACGAGCGCAGCGTCGGCCAGGAGTTTCAGCTCGAGGGTGATCCAGCGCTCCTCGCCTGGCTCTCCGAGCTCGGCGAAGGTCGGGGCGCGCCTCGTCGGCGTCACGAAGTGCGTGTTCCCCCTGCCGCCGCGACCGCCGCGCGCGACCACGACGCGCTGCCCTGGCACCGAGAGGTCTGCGATGACGTCGCCCGTCTCGTCGTCTCGCACGATCGTCCCGACCGGCACCCGCAGCACGAGGTCCTCCCCGACCGCCCCGTCGCGATGCGCGCCCTTGCCGTGCGTCCCGCGCATCGCGCGGAAATGACGCTTGTAGGCGTACTCCAGGAGCGTCGACAGGCCAGGGTCGGCTTCGAGGACCACGTCGCCGCCCTTCCCGCCGTCTCCGCCAGCGGGACCGCCTTTGGGAACGTGCGCCTCGCGCCTGAACGCGGCGCTTCCAGCGCCGCCGTCCCCACCTCTGACGTGGATGCGGGCCTCGTCGACGAAGCCGCCGTGTCCCCGCGTGTCCCTCTCCATTGCTCGCTCCGATGCCGCGTCTCGTCCATCCGAAACAGCAAGCCCCCCACCGTCGGTGGGGGGCTCCGGCTCACCAGAAAAGTCGCGCCCTGCTACTCGGCCAACGGGCGGACGTGCACCCTGCGGTCCTTCCCGCGGGTGAATTCGACGACGCCGTCGATCTTCGCGTACAGCGTGTCGTCCCTGCCGAGCCCGACGTTCACGCCTGGCTTCAGACGTGTGCCGCGCTGGCGGACGAGGATCGAACCCGCCGTGACGACTTGGCCTGCGAACCGCTTCACGCCCAGACGCTTGGACTGGGAATCGCGACCGTTCTTGGTGGAACCGAGCCCTTTCTTGTGCGCCATCGCCTACTCCTCTGCTACCTCGACCGTGGCTTCGGCGGCCGGCTCGCTCTTCTTCGTGGTGCGCTTCTTCGGGCTCGCCTCGGCCGCGCCTTCAGCGTCGCGTGCCTCAGACTTCTTCGTGGCCCGCTTCTTCGGGGCCTCCACCGACACGTCCGTGATGAGGAGCGCGGTCTGCGGCTGGCGGTGGCCCTTGGTGCGCTTGTAGCCCTTGCGCCGCTTGAACTTGAAGACGATCTGCTTCTCGCCCAAGAAGTGCTCGACGACCGTGGCTGACACGCGAGCCTTGGCCGCATCGCTGCCGACCAGGACCGTGTCGCCGTCCACGACCATGAGCGCGGGCAAGGTCACCGACTCGCCCACGGGCGCGTCGATCTTCTCGACCACAGCCACGGCGTCCTTCTCGACGACGAGTTGCTTGCCGCCTGTCTTCACGACTGCATACATCAGGATCTGCTCCGCTCCTTGACGGGGGTCCAGACACGCCGAGCGATGATACCAGGCCACATCTGCACGGTCAACGCGCAGGTCGTGCGAATGCGTCGCCCGTCCACAACGCCGCTTGTCAAGACTTGGTGCCGACGAGAAGCGACACCTGCGTGCCCTCGCCTGTGCGCTCCTCGATCGTCACCGTCACTGTGAGGTCCTCTCGCTCGGCGCTGATCATGACGCCGCGGCTCGCGCTCGTGCCCGTGTCGAGCGTCATACCGACCTCCCAACCCTTCGCAGGGAGTTCTTCGAGGTAATACTCCTTTACTGTCTCGGGCGCGTCCTCGGTGAGCACGACCACGGCAAAGGTCTTCGCTTCACCGCTCGTCATCGAGCTGCCGCTCTCGATCGTTCCTTTGTAGACCGGCACCGACTCCGGGAATCCCTCAGGAAGCTTTGCCCCGCCTTCTATCGTGGCCTCACCTTCGTCTGTCTTCACGGTGACCGAGCCGCCGTCATCCTCGACTTTCACACCCGTTGCCTGCTCAACGGCCTTCCGGGCAACCGTCTTGCATCCTGCCGAACCGAGCGCGACCAGGACGCAGAGACCGACCAAGACTGCACGCTTCCACATTTCCATCGAGCAACCCCCTTCCTTGCACCTCCTGCTCTGAAGAAGATACCCGTCCGGGCGGTCTCACGCCTCGCCTAGCCGGCCTTCGACGAGCACCTTGACCTCGGTCGGCAGGCAGTCGGGATCCGCAAGCAGCGTAAGGTGCTTTCCCGTCTCGGCACGAAGCGCGGGCACCGTGTTGTCTCCTGGCCCAGTGAGCAGCGCATAGGTCTCAGGGTTGACCGAGACCACGTACGCCGAGGAGCGGCCGGTCGTGAGGATCTCCTTGAGCCGCCTCGTGACCGTGATCCTCCGGGTCGCCTCCGATAGCACCCTGCCCTCGCCGCCGCACATTGGGCAAGGCTCCGTGAGCACGCCGTACAGCCCGTCCGTCACGTTCTTGCGGGTCATCTCGACGATGCCGAGGCGAGAGATCTCGGTCACGCGGGTACGCGTGCGATCGCGCTCGAGCGCCCTCGCGAGGCGCTCCTGCACCTGGGCGCGGTGCGCCTGCTCTTCCATGTCGATGAAGTCGATGACGATCAGGCCGCCGATGTCCCGAAGACGGATCTGCCGGACAGCTTCGTCGGCGGCCTCGAGGTTCGTGCGCAGTATGGTCTCAGCGAGGTTCTTCCTGCCGACGTACGACCCGGTGTTGACGTCGATGGCCGTCAGCGCCTCGGTCTTGTCGATCGCGATGTGGCCCCCAGACGGGAGCGGCACCACGCGATGCAGCGCACGCTCCACCTGACGGCCGATCCCGTACTGCTCGAACAGGGGCTCCCGTTCCTTGTGCAGCACGACTCTCCGGACCAGCCCGGGCGAGCTCCGCTTCAAGAACCCGACGACCTTCTCGTGCTCCTTCTTGTCGTCCACCACGAGCCGTTTGAAGTCAGGCCCGAACACGTCGCGGACCATACGGAGAGCAAGATCCATCTCCGTGTAGACGATCTCAGGAGCGATGCCTTCGCGCGCTTGGTGCTGCACGCGCCGCCACAGCCGCAACAGGAACTGGATGTCGCTTTCGAGGTCCTTCGCGTCCGCGCCGGCGGCCGCCGTCCGCACGATGACGCCCATCCCCTCGGGAACGAGCGGCGCCACGATGTCGTGGAGCCTGTCGCGCTCTTCCGCCGGCAGTTTGCGCGAGATGCCGACATAGGGCGCGAACGGCATGAGCACCGCGAATCTCCCGGGAAGCGTGACTTCCGTCGTCACGCGCGCCCCCTTGGTGCCCATCGGGTCCTTGATGACCTGGACCATCACCTGCTGCCCAGGCTTCAGCAGGGACTTTATATCCCGCTTCGGCGGCTCGGGTGTGTCGTCGGGCAGGACGACCTCGTCGACGTATAAGAACGCGTTCTTGCCCAGCCCGATGTCGACGAAGGCCGCCTGCATACCAGGCAGCACGTCTCTCACCTTGCCGAGGTACACGTTGCCGACGACGCTGCGCTTCGGACGCTCGACGTACAGCTCCGCGAGCACCTTGTCCTCGACGATCGCTACCCTGGTCTCGTACGCATCGTGCGAGATCAACATCTCGCGAACGACATCAGCCATGCCGCCCCCGCTACAACGCCTCTTCCGTCCCGTCCGCGGCGCGCGAGGCGAGCCGTGTCCGCGTCACCGACACAGACGCGACGCCCGCAAGGGCAGGACCGAGAGCCGCCTTCACAAGGGCGTCTGGACGGAGCGAGCCCTGCTCGCTCATGCGGGTGACAACTTCCACCACCGCGCCTTCGTCGACCGGGCGCACGACCGGCTCCTTCAGGAGCGTCGTCGCGAGCTCGAAAACTTTCTGCTTGCCCTTGTGCTCGACGGTCAAGGTGCCTGACCTCGACACGCTGCTCAGGCCCCGAGCGATGGATTCCGCCACCTCTGGTGGACCTGATACCGCGACCTCATAGTGCGCCACATCGGCCGCCGCTGCAAGCGACGGACCTTTCGGATCGACATACCGGCAGGCGATCGCACGCAGCTCCTCGCGTGTCGCGTGGCGAAGACGCTCGAGCGCATCGTCTGGGCCGACCAGCTCCGTCAGCCACACGTCGTACATCTCGGCGCGTCCTGCTGTCCCGACCGGGAGCGCAGGCCCGAACGCGATCCGCATGTGCGGATTGAAACCGTGCGTTACCGCGTACGGAAGACCGGCCCTCCTGATGGACCGCTCGCACGCCCGAGCGGTCTCCAGGTGCGACAGGAACCGGACCGGTCCGACCTTCTGATAGGTCACCCGCAGGCGGAACTTCGCTTCAGACACGCACGCCTCCCGCAATGACATTCGAGACCCCGAGCGCGCCGCACACTCCGCAGCCGGTGCAACCCGCAAAGGTGCAGTCCGGCGTGGTCTGTCCGGCGAACGCCCGCTCCCGCTCCGCTCGCAGGTACGCCGTCGAGACGCCTGAGGAGATGTGGGACCACGGGAGCGGCTCGAAGGGGTCCCGCGGCCGGTTCGCGATCGCGGACGCGTCGAGACCTGATTCCTCGAACGCTGCGCGCCAGCGGTCGAGCGAGAACTGTTCGGTCCACGCGTCGAAGCGGGCGCCCCGCCGCCACGCCGCCTCCACGGCCGCAGCAACCTCCCGCCCGCCGCACGCGAGCACCGCCTCGACGAACGACGCCTCCGCGTCGTGATACGAAAGCTCGACGCCCTTGCGCGGCATCCGCTCCCGAAGCAGCTCTTGCCGGCGGTGCACTTCCTCCAACGGCGGTTGCGCCTCCCACTGGAACGGCGTGTGCGGCTTGGGCACGAAGGTGGACACCGACACGCCGACCCGCACGCTCCCACGTTCGTTGGCCGGTACTGCGTCTCGGGCGGCTGCGAGCACCCGGCCGACGAGCTCTCCGATGCCGGCAACGTCGTCGTCAGTCTCCGTAGGAAGGCCGATCATGAAGTACAGCTTCACCCGCCGCCAACCGCTCGCGAACGCGCGCGCG
Source organism: Parvivirga hydrogeniphila (assembly GCF_023371205.1). NCBI lineage: Bacteria > Bacillati > Actinomycetota > Coriobacteriia > Anaerosomatales > Anaerosomataceae > Parvivirga > Parvivirga hydrogeniphila. The sequence goes on along the minus strand of NZ_JAMCCO010000001.1, from coordinate 998,530 downwards.
ACGGTGTCCAGCAGCCCGTCTTCGGTGATGTTCTTGTTGATGACGTCGCGCAAGCGCTGCGTGCCGGCCTCAGGAGCGATCGTGAGCCCCGTCCGCTTGGCCTTTCCTAGCAGACGCGCGACGTCCGGCGTGAGCGCATCGGCCCTGAGCGACGGGACCGAGATCGAGATGTCCGTTCCCTGGAGCCGTCGCCCGAGCCGCCCGAGCACCTCCACGAACGCCGAGTGGTCGGCGGTCGAGAGCGAGGTCAGGGAGACCTCGTCGTATCCCGTGCACCGAAGCGCGGCCATGGCGTCGCGCACGATGCTGTCGGGCCGCCGCTCGCGAACGGGACGGTAGATCGTCCCGGCCTGACAGAATCGGCACCCGCGCGCGCAACCGCGCAGCACCTCCACAGCGACGCGGTCGTGGACGACGTCCGTGTACGGCACCACCGGGCACGCAGGCGACCGGTGCGCGTCGAGGTCTGCAACAGCGCGCCTCAGCACGCGGTGCTGGCCAAGAGACGGCACGTAGACGCCCTGGATCTTCGCAAGCTCCGCAAGCGTCTCGCGCCGGGTCATGTGGGCCTGCTTGCAGCGGCGGTGCGTCTGGACGATCTCGACGGCCGCGACCTCTCCGTCGCCCACCAGCACGGCATCGAAGAACGGAGCGAGCGGCTCCGGGTTGTACGCGCACGGTCCGCCGCCGACCACCAGCGGGTGCGCATCGCTCCGGTCCTCGGCGTGCAGCGGTATCCCTGCGAGGTCGAGCAGCTCGAGGACGTTGGTGTACGCGAGCTCGTGCGGGAGCGTGATGCCCACAAGGTCGAACTCGTTCACGGGATCGAAGGACTCGAGCGCGTAGAGCGCAACGCCCGCGCTGCGCAGCGCGTCGGCCATGTCCTTCCACGGCACGAACACACGCTCGCACGCGACGCCCTCGAGGGCGTTCAGCATCGCATACAGGATCTGGATGGCCTGGTTGGCCATCCCGACGTCGTACACGTCCGGGTACGCAAGGACCGCACGGTACGGCTGGGCGGTCGCGCGCCGGTCGATCGCGTTCCACTCGCAGCCGACGTAGCGGGACGGCTGCTCGACGCCAGGGAGCAGCCGCTCGACGGCTTCGCGGACGGCATCACTCAACGGCGCTACCTCGCATGCGGGTCGTCAGCGAGCGTGCCACCGCGGGAAGGTCCGCGCCACGCTCGAAGTACGCGATGGCGGCCTTGCCCAGGGCAAGCGTACCCGAGTAGCCGATGCCGCCCTTGACCGCCCAGCCGAGCACGGGAACGACACCGACGATCTCGCGAGCGAGCGTCCTGAAGACGAACCCGCCGCCGACGATCGCCAGGAGCTCCTTGATCCTCTCAGGACCGAGCGGTTCCCCGTACGCGGCGGCGATCTGCAGGAGCATCTTGATCTGGTTGGCCGTCATCACCGGCATGTCGGAACCAGGAACGAATCCCACCGTCCCGATGAGCGCGTTCTGCCACGCCGTCGCCTGCACGGCCGCCTCAGCGACCGCTCGCCGCATGAACGGGAAGTTGTGCGCGAGCGCAACGCGCTTCGAGGAGATCTCGTCGGACAGCCACGCGGCGAGCCGTTCGCTCACGAGCCGCTCGGCGTCTTCGTCGACGAGGATGTCGGCGGCAGGATGCCCCGTCTCAAGCGCGATCCGGGCGTGCTCTGACGGCGATGCCACGCACAGCAGCACCGTCGGGACGAACGCCTGCAGCGCCTCGGCGAGCAGCCGACGGACGTCCTCTCCGAGGCCGCCTCCCGCGACGATGACCGCGTCAGCGGCGGGCTCTACGGCGAGTCGCTCGCCCGCGCCCGCAACGCCGATGGCCAGCCGTGCGCGCGAGGTCTGAGGAACCAGCCGGGCTCGGAGCGCCTCGACCAGCTCCTCCGGAGCGTCGACTTCGACGATGACCTGCACGAGCACCTCCTGGGAGCGCTCCTCGTCCAGCTTCGCGCCCGACTTGACCAGGTCCTGCGCCTGCCGCGCACGCTTGATATCCACGCCGCCTCCTGCGTCCGCTTACGTGCCATACCGTCTCGACCACACCGACTGCAGCAGCCCGACCGCTCCGAAGTTCGTGACCATCGCTGAGGACCCGAAGCTGATGAAGGGCAGCGGGATGCCGGTGATCGGCATCATGCCTATCGTCATGCCGACATTCTCAAGTATCTGAAACGCCCACATGCCGATGATACCCGCACAGATGAGCGCGCCGTACAGGTCGCGCGACGACGCAGCGATACTGAGAGCAGAGAGCAGCAACCCCAGGTACAGACCGAGCAACACGACCGCTCCGACGAAGCCCAGCTCCTCGCCCAGGACCGCGAAGATGAAGTCCGTGTGCCGCTCGGGGAGGAAGTGAAGGTTCGACTGGGTGCCTGCCCGAAGCCCTTTGCCTGTGATGCCGCCGGACCCGACGGCGATCTTCGACTGCTGCAAATTGTAGCCGGCGCCCGCGGGGTCCCGCGTTGGGTCGAGGAATACCAGCAGCCGGTCTTTCTGGTACTGCTTGAGCGCGACGTCCTTCCCGGCCATGCGGTCGAGCGTCCCGTCGATCACGAACACGCCGACCACCGCAACGACCGCCAGAAGGCCGATAAGCACGAGCCGCTTCATCTCGAGCCCACCCAGAAGAAGCATCGCCATCGTGATGCCCACGAAGACCATGCCCGTGCCGAGATCCGGTTGAAGGAGTATCAATCCGAGCGCCCCGCCGAGGTACGCGAGGATCCGCCACATGTCGCGCGGTCTGTCGATCCGGCCTTCGTATTCGGAGATGAGCGCTGCCATCACCACGATGAAGACGAGCTTGCCGGGCTCTGATGGCTGGAACAGCCGAACGCCGGCGACCTGCAGCCATGACGTGGCGCCCTTCGCCGTCGTCCCCAGCCCGGGAATGCGCGGCGAGATGAGCAGGAACGCGAGGAGCGTCATCAGTGGACCAGACCAGTGCTTCAGCGCCTTGTAGTCGATAAGCCAAGCCACGCCGAGCGGCACGATGCCGACCGCCAGCCCCACCAGGTGGCGCTTGAACAGCGCGTCTCCACCTGCCATGCCTGAGGTGGCCGACCAAACCATCACGGAACCGTACACTGCCAGTGTGGCCGAAAACATGAGCAGCGGAAGGTTCACGAGGTCGAAGAACCGCTCCTTCGTGCTCTTGTCGAGGGGCCTGCGCCCTCCGGAGGTCCGCCACCGAGCGCTCATCGCGAATCATCCCTCGTGTGGACTTCGGTTATCGGCTGCCCGAGCAGTTTGGCCAAGATGTTCCGCGCGGCCGGCGCTGCGACCGAGCCGCCGTGACCGCCTTGCTCCACCACCACGGCGACTGCGTACCGCGGGGCCTCGGCCGGAGCGTACGCGCAGAACCACGCGAAGTCGTCCTTGCCAGCGACCTGGGCGGTGCCGGTCTTGCCAGCGACGGTCACGCCGAATCCTCTGAAGGCCCCCGCTGCTGTGCCCGACTCAGTGACGCGCACGAGCGCTCGCTGCATGACTGCGAGATGCGCCGGAGCGACGGGCACGCGCGCGGCCGCTTCCGGCCGATAGGACCGCGCCACCGCGCCGTCCGCATCGAGCACGTCTTTGAGCACGTGCGGCCGCATGACCGTGCCGCCGTTGGCGATGCCGGCGTACACGGCGGCCATCTGCAGCGGCGTGACGAGCATGTCTCCCTGCCCGATCGCCATGTTCACGGTGTCGCCCGGAAGCCAGGTCTGCCACTCGGGGTAGTCGCGGTTGTACTCCTTCTTCCACGCAGCGTCGGGCACGCGGCCCCGTATCTCGCCCGGCAGATCGATGCCGAGCTTGCTTCCGAGCCCGAAGCTCCGCGCGAACGCCTGGAGCTCCTCTTTCTTGCGCTTGTAGAACTCGTAGCCGATCTCGTAGAAGACCGTGTCGCACGACTCTTCGATGCCGCCTTCGAACGTGACGGTCCCGTGGCCCGCGCGCTTCCAGCACCACTTCGGCCACTGCTCGCCCATCTCGGTCCACTTTCCGTGGCAGACGTACGTCTTGCCGCTGTATGTGACACTGCTCTCGAGTCCCGCAAGCCCGGTCACGGCCTTGAAGGTCGACGCTGGCGGGTAGGCGCCCATCACAACACGGTTGTTCAGCGGATACTCGCTCGCCTTGTCGGTCAGTGCCTTCCACTCGGCCTGGCTGATGCCCCCGAGGAACACGGCCGGGTCGTATGACGGCGCACTCGCCATCGCCAGGACCTCTCCCGTCTTCACGTCGAGCACCACCGCTGCGCCCGCCTTCGCCTTCGTGAAGCCTTGCCGGTGCGCCTCTTTGATCGCGTTCTCGAGCTGCTCTTCGGCGACGCGTTGTACCTCGACGTCGATCGTGAGCCGCACGTCGCGTCCGGCGACCGGCGCTTCTTCGCTGACGATGCGGATCGGCTTGCCCGAAGCGTTCACCTCGATGAGGCGCCGCCCCTTGTCGCCCTGCAGGACGCCCTCGTACTGGGCCTCGACTCCCGCCTTGCCGACGACATCGCCAAGCTCGTATCCGGCCGTCGGATCGGACCGCTTGAACTCCTCTTCCGATATCTCACCGGTGTAGCCGAGGACGTGCGCTCCGACAGATCCGAACGGGTACTCCCGCACGGCGATCTGCTCCACCCGCACGCCCGGATACCGCTGGCTTTGCTCGGACAGCTTCGCCACGACGTCCAGCGGGACGTCGACAGCGACGACGCGTGGCCTGAGCGCCTCCACGCGAGCGTCGATGATCTTCTCGAAGACGTCTTGGACGTCCATCCCGAGCATCTCAGCGAGCGGGCCGAGCGTCTCTCGTATCTCTCCGCGCGTCGGATTGTCGCTCTTCGACGCGCTCTGCGCGCGAACGATGAGCGAGCGGATCCGCTCGTCGGCTGGGTCCAGCGCTACTGCGAGCGTCGGTCGGTTCGTGACCAGCAGCTTGCCGTTGCGATCCAGGATTCGGCCTCGCGGCGCGTCGAGCGAGATCTCGCGGATGCGGTTGTTGCGCGCGAGCGCGGCGTAGGTGTCGCCGGCCAGCACCTGCATCGTCCACAGCCGCACGGTGAGCGCGCCGAGCGCGAGCAACACCACGCCAGCAAGCGCGGCGAAGCGAGGCTTCAGCTCCTCACGGAAGGTGGTCACCGTGCACGGACTCCTTCAGGAAACGCATCGCTCTGGAGCTGGCGCTCACGCGACACGGCGGAATGAACGTATCTTGCGGTCGGGACGCAGCGCGCGCGCCAACCATGGGTAGACGGCAAGAGCCAACACGGCATTATACATGCCTCTCGGAAGCACGACCGCAGTCAGGGAGCGCCAGAACGGCAGGTCCCCGCCTAGAACGATCACCACGATCAGGTACGCGAACTCGGCCGCGAGACCAGCCAGCAAGGCAGCAGTAAGCGGCAGCAGCCACCCCTCGGCGAAGATGTTCGCTTCCAGGAGCCCAGCGATGTATCCGACGAGCGTCAGCACGAACGCCCACGCGCCGATCGGCCCGTCGCCGAGCATGTCGAGCACGAGCCCCGCAGCGAACCCTGCGATAGCTCCCGAATCTGCGCCATTCACGAGCGCGAGGGTGATGACCACGAGCAGCGGGAAGTTCGGCACGACTCCGGCAACGCGCAGGTGCGGCGCCACCACGACCTGAGCGACCGCCGCCGCCAGCAGCGTAACCGCAGACGACCACGTGCGCTCGCTCATCACTCCACCGAACCTCCGGCATCGGCGGGAACCGTCCCGAGCACGATCAGCACCTCTTCGAGCTCGTCGATCGGCACCCGCGACCGCAGAACGATCCGCGGGTACAGGTCGGCCCTGCGCGCGTCCACCTGGATGACGTCTCCGACCACGATGCCTTTCGGGTACACGCCTCCGAGTCCGGACGTGATGACGACGTCCCCGACCTTCGGCATCTTGGCCTTGTCAACGTACTCCATCGTGAGCGTGCGGTCGATGGAGCCGCGAACGACCCCGACCGCTCTCGTGCGCTGGATCATCGCAGCGACCCCGCTTTGTGCATCGGTGATGAGCCGCACGCGCGATGCATGCTTTGACACCGTCTCTATCTGACCGACGAGCCCTTGCGGCGCGATGACGGGCATGCCCGGTCGGATGCCGTCTACGGAGCCGCGATCGACGACGATCGCGCCTTCCCATGAGCTCGTCGGCCGTCCGATGACGCGCGCGCCGAGCTGCGTGAGGCGCTGCTCCTCAGCGAATGCGACGAGCTGCCGCAAGCGGTCGTTCTCTTGGCGGGCCTCTTCGAGGTCCGCGAGGCGGGCGCGCAGCACGTCGTTCTGCTCCTTGAGCCGCTCAAGCTCCTTTCTGGAGACCGTAAGGCCGCTGAACCACTCGCCCACCGCTCTGAACGGCCGCGACGTCGCCTCTCCGACGCGAGAAAGCGGGGCGGTGGCTGCAAGCGTGGCCGACCGAGCCCGATGCAGCAGCCCCGCATCGCCCTCTCGGTAGTACGCCGTGATCACCACAAGAGACGCGACGAGAAGCGCCGCGAGCAGCACCGGGTTCCTGCGGCTTTGCTCTCGATCCGAGATCCTCATCCCATCTCCCGGGTCACCGGGTCACCGTGAGGACCTTCTTGAGGACGTCGATCTCCTCGAGCGCCATCGCAGAGCCGACGACCACGTTGGTAAGGGCGCTCTCGGAGACGTGCACCGGCATGCCCGTCTCGTACCGGATACGCTCGTCGAGCGCCTGCAGCAGCGCGCCGCCGCCCGTGAGCACGATGCCGTACTCCATGATGTCGCTCGCCAGCTCAGGGGGCGTCTTCTCCAAGGTGCCCTTGATCGCGGAGATGATTGCCTGCGTCGGCTCCTCGACCGCGACGCGCATCTCCTCGGACGAGATCTGGATCGTCCGGGGAAGTCCCGTGAGCAGGTCGCGCCCGCGGACCTCGGCGTCCATCTCCTCGGGCAGCGGGTGGGCCGACCCGATCTCGAACTTGATCTCCTCTGCAGTACGCTCGCCGATGAGCAGGTTGTACTCGCGCTTGATGTGGTTGATGATCGCTTCGTCGAACTCGTCGCCGCCGATGCGGATCGACTGCGACACGACGATGCCGCCGAGCGAGATCACGGCGACTTCGGTCGTACCGCCGCCGATGTCCACGACCATGTTGCCCGTGGGCTCCTGGATCGGAAGGCCAGCGCCGATGGCGGCCGCCATCGGCTCTTCGATCAGGTAGGCCTGGCGTGCGCCTGCCTGCATCGTGGCCTCGAAGACAGCACGCTTCTCGACCTCGGTCACTCCTGACGGCACGCACACCACCACGCGCGGCTTCGGCTGCCACGGTAAGCGCTTCTGCCGCGTCTTGTTGATGAAGTAACGCAGCATGGCCTCGGTGACCTCGAAATCGGCGATGACCCCGTCCTTCAGCGGCCGGATCGCCACGATCGAACCCGGCGTGCGGCCGAGCATCCGTTTTGCCTCGATCCCGACAGCCAGAACGCGCTTCGTGTCCTTCTCCACTGCCACAACGGAGGGCTCGATGAGCACGATGCCGCGTCCACGGACAGACACGAGCGTGTTCGCCGTCCCGAGGTCGACGGCCATGTCGCTGCCCCACGAGTTGAAGAACATATCTACAAGCGACAACGCGGGCTCCCTTCGAGGCGGCGGTCACGCCGCTGACGTGCTCACTCACGGCATACGCCAGTGCGCCAGCACATTGTGCACTGCGCACGCCGTGCTGAGTGTAGCACACGCAGGCTTCCCGAACGTTCGTCGATACAGCAACGCCGCAGGTAGATGCCAACATTCCGCGATCAGAGGAACAAGCTCTCACATGAGTCCCATCTCTCGCAGGCTCGCGTGACGACCTCCTTCCCCGATGACGACGTGATCCAGGACCTCTATGCCGAGCACATCACCAGCTCTGACCAAACGCTGCGTCAGATGGATGTCAGCAGACGACGGCGTCGGATCCCCGCTCGGATGGTTGTGCACAACCACAACGGACGCCGCAGACGACCGCACCGCTTCTTTGAACAGCTCGCGCGGATGCACGATCGACGCGCTCAGGCTCCCGATGGACACCTCGATGATCTTGATGAGCCGGTTCTTCGTATTCAGAGCAAGCGCCCAGAAGTGCTCTCGGTCGCACCCCCGCAGCTGGGGCTCGCAGAGCGAGACGACGTCTTCTGGCGTCGAGATCGCAGGTCGGTCGACCACCTGATTCAAAGACGCCCGCCGGGCGAGCTCCACAGACGCGAGGAGCGCCGCCGCTTTGGCTGGACCGATCCCCTCGTGCACAGTGAGATCTTCTGCGCGGAGAGACCACAGCCCTGTAGGAATCGGGTGCGCGCGAGCCAGCCGCGCTCCGAGCGCGACGTCGTCCTCGCGTAGGATCACGCTCAGCAGCGCGGCATCGCTCACGAACTCCGGCGTGCCGGCAAGAACCAGATCGCGCGGCGTGGCACGCCCGCCGACCATCCGTGGCGCCACAGACCACGACCTCCAACCTCATCAGGCCCGACGACAGATCCTTCCCAGCCGGGAGATGAGGACACCGGCAACAGAGCCGGTGACGAGACCGAGGGGCAGGCTCGCCAGCAGTGCGGGAGTAGCAAGCGCTGCCACCGCGCCCGACGCGACGAGGACCGAGGCGGTGACCAACTGCGCGGCCACGTGCGAGAAGGCGCCTGCCACGGAGATCCCGAGCGTTGAAAGAACGCCGAGACGGGCCGCGAGAGCCATGCACACGACGGATGCTGCCGCGCCCGCGAGAGAAAGAGCGGAGACCGGACCCAAGAGCGTCCCTGTCGCCACGCCGACGATCGCCACTCGCACAAGGCTCACGCGGACTGCACGGACCCAACCGCCACGGAGCAGGACCACCAGGACGGCTGCGTTCGCCAGGCCGAGCCGTATCCCGGGGACAGGCGATGGAATCCAGGACTCGACGATGCCGAGCACGCACGCCAGAGCAAGCATCGCGCCGTCCTCGGCCACGACGCGAGCCGCCCCGAGAGGGCGGACGCTGCCGGCGCCCGCAGGAGCAGCATCAGCGTACAACAGCGTCGAGCTCACGCGCCCCTCCTTCCACGGTCACCGACACGCCGTTGGGAACGCACGCTATCGCCTCTCCTGGACGCGACGCCGCCTTCGTGTGCACGCACACCTGGTCGCGGCACGTGGACTCAGTGATTCGGACGGACCCGTGCTCCACCGCGACGACAACGCGCCCGCGCAGTCCTTGGACCACATACGAGCCGTCCTCGGCAAGAGGCAGGTGCTTTGTCCCAGCCGGGCCAGCAACGACCGCGTATGCCGCCTGCCCGCCACGGGTCGCATGGGCCGCCGCCACGGGCGACGCCAGGAGGGCTGCGCACGCGAGGACTGCCAGCAAGACCTTGTCAGCCCGTGTCATCACGCCTCGGCGACCTCGGCTTCTTGAACGGCGGATCCCGCCGCAACGGCACGCCATCCGGCCCCGTCTGCGCCGGTGGTCCGCGCCACGTTGCGCCCGTAGATGTCGATGCACTGCTGGGGACACGCCTCCACGCACGCGTTGCATCCGGTGCACTTCTCGTAGTCGACCACAGCGAGCATCTCCACGACGTGTATCGCATCGCTCGGACACGCTCGCTCGCACTTCTTGCATGCGATGCAGCACGCTGAGCACGCGGCCTTCCGCTCCTTCGGCTTGCTGTGAGCGGAGCACCGTACGGAGACGGGCGCGCGCTCGGGAACCAACGAGAGGAGGCCCGAACTGCTCCGCGGGCACGTTTGAACGCACGCGCCACACCCCGTGCATCGTGCGAGGTCGACCACCGGGAGCCCGCGCTCATCGAGCGAAAGGGCACCGAACGGGCACGCCTTGACGCAGTCGCCGAAGCCGAAGCAGCCCCACTGGCACACGAGCGGCCCGCCAGCCAGACGCGCGGCCGCAGCGCATGACGGCACACCGTGGTAGTCGTAGGCCCTGGCGGCCGCGATACCGCCGCCGCACGCGCGCACCACGACGACTGTGTCCACCTCGCACCGATCAACGCCGAGAAGCCCGGCGATGGCGTCGGCGACTTCCTGTCCACCCGCCACGCACGCCGTGACCGGCAGGCTCCCCGACGCGATCCCTTCGGCCGTCACGAAACACGACGGGTTCCCGCATGCGCCGCAGTTCGAGCCCGGCAGCACCGATGCGATCTGCTCGACGCGCGGATCGACCTCCACGTGGAACCGCTTGGATGCGACGGCCAGCACGCCCGACGCCACGAGGCCCAGCGAGGCAAGAGCGAGGACCGCTTTCAGTACCATGCTCGCGTCCATCGTCTCCCCCTACAGTCCGAACCAGCCGGCCAGGCCCACGTAGGCGAACGAGAGGAGGCCTGCCGTGATGAACGCGATCGGCGAGCCCTTGAGCGCATCAGGCACTGGGGCCGCTTCCAGCCGCTCCCGAAGCGCAGCGAAGGTGAGCAACGCGAAGCCGAACCCGATCGACACGCCAAGCGTGTAGACGAGCGCTTCACCCAACCCCAGCGAGGCACCGAGATCGATGTTCATCTTGAAGAAGCCAGGCTTGGCGGACTCGGTCGCCGTTGCAAGCACCGCACAGTTGGTCGTGATGAGCGGAAGGTAGATCCCCATTGCCCGATACAGCACCGGGCTCGCCTTCCTGAGATACATCTCCACGAATTGCACGAGCGCAGCGATGATGAGGATGAACGCAGGGATGTAGAGGAACTCCCCGACGCCGAGAGGAGCGAGCAAGAACTTCCACGCCATCCAGGTCGCCCCTGATGCAAGCGTCATGACGAACACCACCGCGAGGCTCATCCCGATAGAGGTGGACATGCTGCTGGACACGCCGAAGAACGGGCACAGGCCGATGAACCTCGTGAGCAGGATGTTGTTGATGAGCGCGGCGCCGACGAACAGCAGCGCCATCTGTCCCGCCAGGCTCATGCGCACCCGCCTCCTTCGCTGCCCCGGCGCGTCACGAAGCTGCGCCACGCAGCCAAATACAGTCCGTACAGGATGAACGCTCCGGGAAACAGAAGGATGACAGCAGGCGGCGCGTACCACCCCGGCAACGCTATGAGCGTCGCGCCCAGGAATCTCACTGCGCCGGATCCGAGCAGCTCCCGCACGAAGGCGAACAGCACGATCACGAGCGAATAACCGGTGCCCATCCCAAGACCGTCTGCAATCGATGCAAAGACGCCGTTGTGGTACGCGAACGCCTCGGCGCGGCCGAGGATCATGCAGTTCACCACGATCAACGGGATCCAGATGCCGAGGAACGCGTACACGCTCGGCACGAACGCCTTCATCACAAGGTCGACGATCGTCACGAACGACGCGATGACGACGATGAACATCGGGATGCGGACCTCGCTCGGGATGAAGCGCCGGAACGCTGCGATGATGGCGTTGCTCATCGTCAGCACGAAGATCACCGCGATGCCCATGAAGACAGCGCCTTGGAACTGCGTCGAGACGGCGAGGGTCGCGCACAGCCCGATCATCAAGACCATGAGGGGATTCTCTCGGGTGACGCCCTTGACGAAGGTGTTCACGAGATGCTTCATCGGCTCCCCTCCCCAGACACGACGGCGAACGCCTGCGCAGCAGCGACGGCGCAGTTCTTGACCGCGCGCGAGGAGCGCGTCGCACCCGAGATGGCGTCCAGCTTCTTCACGTCGCCCTCCCCATACCCTGCCGGCAATCCTGTGAACTGCCGCAAGAACCAGTCTTCCGACTCCACCCGCGTCCCAAGCCCGGGCGTCTCCTTCATCGAGAGGATGGTAAGCCCAGCGACTTTACCGTTTCTGTCCAGCCCGATAACCATCTGCACCGGACCGCCGTACCCGCGCGCGGACACGCGGACGCACCACCCGGCGTCGGCTCCCGAGGCGTCGCGAGCGCGCCAGACCTGCTCCACAGAGCCTGCGACCGCAGCCTCGCGAGCACGCGCGAGCACGTCGTCGGCCATGGGCTCGAATTTCACAGCGCCCGGAAGAACCTTCGACAGCGCCGCCCGCTCCGCTTCGCGCTCCTGCGCGGCGATGCGCGGCGCGGTCACCGTGTACGTCGCCGCCAGCCCGCCTGCCGCCACCACGCAGGTGACGACGACCGCGGTCACCAGCCTCGCCGGAGAGCTAGCCATTGCGCTTCACCCACCCGAACGTCCTCGGCATGAAGATCTTGTCGAGAAGCGGCGCCAGCCCGTTCATGAAGAGGATCGCGAACGTGGTCGCTTCGGGCATGGACCCGAAGAACCGACCCACCGCGTTGAACACCCCGCATCCGATGCCGTACACCAGGCGTGCGTTCGGCACCATCGGCGACGACACGTAGTCCGTGGCCATGAAGAACGCTCCGAGCAGGACGCCGCCTGCAAGCACGTTGAAGATCGGGTCAGAACCGAACGCCCACGAGAGCGCAGCCATCGCGCCCGCATACCCCACGGGAATGCGCCAGTCGATGATGCGCCGCCAGATGAGGACGAGCCCGCCGAGGATCAGCAACGCGGCTGAAACCTCGCCGAGGGAACCTTCGAGGTTCCGGAACAGAAGCGGCTGGTACTGTGCCGCCAGATCGAAGCGGTAGCCCCCCTTGGCAGCGCGATCGGCCGCAGCGATGGCAAGGCGCGTCGCACCGCTGATCGCGTCAAGCGAGCCGGAACCTGCCACGTCGATGGCCCGGAACCACCCCTTCGATGGCAGTTTGGAAAGGACGCCTCCCCACGAGAGCACCACGAATGCCCTGCCGACCAGCGCGGGGTTGAACAGGTTCCATCCGAGCCCTCCGAACACCATCTTGCCGAGGACGATGGCGACCGCCGCCCCCACCGCCGAGATCCACCACGGCGTGAGCGGCGGAAGCGACATCGCGAGCAGCAGGCCTGTCACGAGGGCGCTCCCGTCCGTGACGGTCTGCGGCTTCCGTGCAAGCGCGTTCCAGGCCGCCTCTACGGCGAGCGCCGTTCCGATGCAGACGCCGTACGTGATGAGCGCCGGCGACCCCATCTGCACGACCGACCACAACGCCGCTGGCGCAAGCGCGCCGACGACCCACAGCATGATGGACCTGCAGCTTCCCGGGCCATGGACGTGCGGCGGTGCGGCGACGACCAGGCGATGCTGCCTCGCTGCCTCGTTCACGGCCGCACCCCCCTCGCCGTCAGCTCCGCCTTCGCCAGGCGGATGAGCTGGACCAGCGGGCGACGCGTCGGACACACGTACGCGCACGCACCGCACTCGATGCAGTCGAGCGCATGGACCTGTTCCGTCCGGTCCCACAGGCGCGCGTTCGCGTAGGTGCCGATCGCGAACGGCTGGAGGAACATCGGGCATGCCTCGGAGCAGCGGCCGCAGCGGATGCACGGCTGGTCGGCGTCGACCGGCGCCGCGGCGTCACCGGGGCCGAGGACGACGATGCCCGACATGCCCTTGGTGACAGGCACGTCGAGCGAACCGAGCGCAGGGCCGGTCATCGGACCGCCAGCGATGACGCGCTCGACCTCGCCGACGAAGCCGCCGGCCGTCTCGATCAGGTCGCGCACGAGCGTGCCGAGCACGACCAGGTAGTTCCCCGGACGCGCGACGCGGCCGGTGACGGTGACGACGCGCTCCATCAGCGGTTTGCGGAGGTCGACCGCATCAGCGATCGCGGCCGCGGTGCCGACGTTGTGCACGAGGGCGCCGACCGCCGCAGGCAGCTTCCCGTGCGGCACCTCCGTGCGCAAGATCGCCCATATAAGCTGCTTCTCAGCGCCTTGCGGGTACTTGGTCGGCAAAACCACGACCTCTGCTCCCGTGCCGTGCGCGGCCGTCTTCATGGCCCGAGCGGCATCCGGCTTGTTGGACTCGATGCCGATCACGAGCCGCTTCGCGCCGAGCGCCTCTTGCATGATGCGGCCGCCACGGAGCACGCGTTCCGGAGATTCGAGCATGAGCCTGTGGTCGCACGTGAGGTACGGCTCGCACTCGCACCCGTTGAGGATCACGGTCGTGAGCGTGAACTCCTTCGGCGGCGAGAGCTTCACCGCAGAAGGGAACGTCGCGCCGCCCATGCCGACGATGCCGGCGCTTCGGACCACGGCCGCCGGCTCGCCGCCCTCCACCGGCTCCCAGGACTCGAAGTCCTGCTCCGCGTCAGGGGTTATCGTCACGGCAGGCACGCGCATGCCCGCGGCCGTCAGGCACTCGCCGACGTCCGCAACCTCCCCGTCCACGGGGCTGTGGACGGGCGCGCTCACGAACGCATCGATGGATGCGATGATCTGCCCGCGCCTCACGCGCTGCCCGGGCTCGACCGTCGGCTCGCAGCACGCCCCGATGTGCTGGCTCGCAGGGACGACCAGACGCTCCGGCACCGGCGCACGCTCGATCGCACGCCCTGCGGTGGCCTGCTTCATGTCGGGAGGGTGGATCCCGCCTCTGAATGCGCTTCTCAGCACCCCATCACCCCGTCGATGCACGCGTTTGTATGACGCTGCCAGGTTCACCCTGGACCGCACACAACCTGCCACGCCTGCGACAAGCGGCCGCCTCCGTTCGGCGAACGGTCGTCTACCGCCCCCGGAGCTTACGAGAAGAAGATGCCGATCTCCCGTTCAGCGCTCTCGGGCGAGTCAGAACCATGGACGATGTTCGCATCGAGCGACAGACCGAAGTCGCCGCGGATCGTCCCGGGCGCTGCATCCTTCGGGTTCGTCGCGCCCATGAGCTTGCGCACGACCGCGACCGCCTCCTCGCCCGAGACGACCATCTTCACAACCGGGCCGGAGGTGACGTACTCGATCAGCCCCGGATAGAACGGCTTCCCGGCGTGCTCGGCGTAGTTCGCCTCGGCCTGTTCACGGGTGACTTCGGCAAGCTCCATCCGCTCGATGGTGAGCCCGACGTCCTCCAGGCGGGAGACGATGCGGCCGATGAGACGGCGCTCGACCGCATCAGGCTTGATCATGACGTAGGTACGCTGGAACACAGGCACTCCTTCTCGTGTCGCCGACAAGACTGCGTTACGGTACCAACCGGTCCGCCCAGACGCAACGCCAGATACCGCTCGCCCGCTCAGTCGCCAGTCGAGCGCCAATCGTTCGCGATTCCGCTCACCTTCCACCCCACGCCTTCCCGCGCAAGCGAGACCTTGTACGCGAGCGGCGCGCCCTGCTCCAGCACGACGGTGACTTCCACCGTCGAGGTCTTCGCCGACCGATCGACGGACCCGATCTTGTACGAGGTGAAGCGCGGCGGCAGGGCGCTCATCTCCTTCTCCACGTCCACCGCAGGCACCGCCACCCAGTACCCGTCCACCGGCTTCCCGGCCCTGTGCGCCTCGAGCAGACCTTTCACGGTCATCTGCTGCGTGGGGAAGCCGATACCGCTCGCCCACAGGAATCCGAGAAGCCCCACCACGACGGCAGCGACGGCGACAACAGAGCCGACTCGCACAAGAAGCCCCTGCTGTTGACGGCGTGCTGCACGCTCGGCACGGCGCGCCTCGCGGTCGGCCTGCTTCATCTCTTCCTCGGTGCGAGTGAAGAACGAGAGGTCCTCATCGTCGTCCGCGAAGACAGGCGGCATCTCGCCGGTACGCCAGCCCTCCACGGTCTCGCGCTTGGGCTGAGCGACCGCGCGCTTGCATGCCTCGTACGCGGCGAGCGCCTCGTCGTTGAGCGCGTGCCCGAACTCGCCCGTGGCGCGTTCGAACGCCTCGATCGCCTCCGGCGAGCGCCCAAGGCCGCACAGCGCAAGACCGAGGTTCGCCGCCGCCTTCCCCTTGCCAGCGTAGCCATCGACCCCGAGCGCGGCCCTGAAGGCCTCGACGGCCTCGTCGTAGCGTCCTTGGGAGAGGTAGCACACGCCGAGGCTGTTCAGCGACTTGCCAGGGTCTGGGTTCGACGCGTCCAAGGCCGCCGCCCGGTACATCTCGCACGCTTCCTCGAAGCGCGAGAGGGCGGCCAGCGACCCGGCCGCTCCCTGCAGCGCCTTGTAGCGCTTCGGATACGAAGCATCTTCGAGGACCGCACGGAACGATACCAGCGCTGCGTCGTGCTCGTCGGCGGCCGCCTGGGCGGCCCCGAGATTGCATAGGACGGCGGATCTGCTCGCCAGCCCAGGGTCGTCCAGGGCGCGCTGGTAGGCCATGACGGCATCGGCGTGCCTTCCAAGCTTCACAAGCGCGTTGCCCGCCTTCGCGAAAGCCACGCCCGTCCCCGGCCCTCCTGCGCCGGCAGCGAGGAGGTACTCGCGCGCCGCGGTACGCCAGTCCCCGGCCTTGTACGCCTCGTCTGCAGCGTGAAGCGCAGTCTCGTCCACAAGCGTCCCTCCGTCAGGGTCGGTGCTCGATGCGGATCGACGACATCACGTCACCCGGTTGCAGCTGCTTGACCACGTCCATCCCTTCGACGACCTCGCCGAAGACGGTGTACTTGCCATCGAGGAACGGTGCAGGCGCGAGGCAGATGTAGAACTGGGAGCCCGCACTGTCAGGATCCTGGGCTCGCGCCATCGCAACGGTGCCCTCCAGGTGCGGCCGGCGATTGAACTCGGCCTTGAGCCGCCAGCCTGGGCCACCGGTACCCACGGGACCCTCGCCTGTCTTCGAGTACGGATCCCCGCCTTGCACCACGAAACCGGGTTCGACACGGTGGAACGTCGTCCCGTCGTAGAAGCCGCTTTCCGCGAGCTCGATGAAGCTGGCCACGTGATTCGGTGCGTCCTCAGGGAAGAACCGGATGTGGATCTCGCCTTTCGCCGTCTGGATCACCGCGACTTCGTCTCCTTGCACATCGACTGCTGATGTGTGCACCGGGACCTCCCCTTCGAACACGGCGACAGATGCCTCTTCGGAAGACGTGCGGCCATTCGAATGCGCTTCGTCCGGCGTGTCGCGCCCGCTCGTGCACCCATGAACGGCCCAGAGCGACATCGCGAGCGCCAGAGCTGCCGCTGCAGCCACAGCGTACGGGATGCTGCGTGCCTCCATCACGTCCCTTCTTACCAGACAGCGCTTCACGCTCCGCTGATTCTAGCAATCCTCGCGATGCAGCATAACCCGCCTGCGCTCAGCGACCGCCCGCGTGCGCGCGTGTGCTATCGTTTCGTTTCGTGCAGCCGCTCACGGGGAGCGCGGCTGCTATCGAGCGGACAGCCGGAAGACCGGCCTGGTCAACAAGGAGGCGATGCTCGTGGGAGCGCCAAGCACTGACAAGGTCCGCAACGTCGTCTTGGTCGGCCATGGAGGCGCAGGGAAGACGTCCCTCGCCGAGGCGATGCTCTTCATGGCCGGACAGACCAAGCGCCTCGGCAGCGTCGACGACGGGCACTCCACCCTCGACTACGACGCGGAAGAAGTCAAGCGCAAGATGACCATCAACCTCGCGCTTGCCCCGGTCGAGCACGACGGTGTCAAGATCAACATCATCGACACCCCTGGATACGCCGACTTCATCGGTGACGCGATCGCCGGCATGGAGGCCGCCGAAATGGCGCTCTTCGTCGTCGACGCCGTCTCCGGACCCCAGGTCCAGACCCGCAAGCTGTGGAAGATCGCCGGCGAGATGGGCATCGCGCGGGCAGTCTTCGTCAACCGCATGGACAAGGAGCACGCGGACTTCGACAACGTGATGTCCACGCTCACCGCCTCGTTCGGCCACCGCGTTGGTGCCGTGCAGCTTCCGATCGGCGCAGAAGCGGCGTTCCGTGGCGTCGTCGACATCATCCGCATGCGGGCGTACCACCACGAGGGCGAGAAGGAAGACGTCTTCGACATCCCGGCCGAGCTCGCCGACGCCGCCGAGGCCGCGCGCGACAACCTCTGCGAGCTCGTCGCCGAAGCCGACGACGCGCTGATGGAGAAGTACCTCGAAGGCGAGCGCCTGACGCAACAAGAGCTCGAGGACCTGCTCGGCAAGGCCATCGCCCAAGGCATCTTCATTCCGGTCTTTGTCGGATCGGCGCTCAAGCTGCAGGGCATCGAGGACCTCATGGACGAGATCGTCTCGTTCTTCCCCAAGCCGACCGCGCACGGACCGATGAAGACCGTCGACGGCCGCGACGTGCCGTTTTCCGTCGACGGCCCGACTGCTGCGCACGTCTTCAAGACGCTTTCGGACCCCTACATCGGGCGCATCAACCTCGTCAAAGTCGTCTCCGGCACGCTCGCTCCGAACACCGAGCTCGTCAACTCCCGTACGGGCAAGAAAGAGCGCATCGCACACGTGTTCAAGATGACCGGCAAGGAGATCGTCGACATCGACGGCGCCCCTGCCGGAGATATCGCCGTACTCACGAAGCTTGCCGACACGCTCACGAACGACACGCTCTCGCAGACCGGAGACATCGCGTTCACGCCGCTTCCGCTCCCCGAACCACTCTACCCCGTCGCCATCGTCGCCAAGACGAAGGCCGATGAGGACAAGCTCGGCACCGCGCTCAAGACGATCGTCGACGAGGACCCGTCTTTGCGGCTGCACCGCGACGAGGAGACCCACCAGACCGTGATCTCGGCGATGGGAGACGTCGCCATCGACGTCTTGCTCTCGCGGCTTCGCGACCGGTTCCACGTCGAGGCCGAGCTCGAGGACCTGCGCATCCCGTACCGCGAGACCATCCGGAAGACGGCATCTGCGCAAGGCCGCCACAAGAAGCAGACCGGCGGCGCCGGCCAGTTCGGCGACTGTTGGCTGCGGCTGGAGCCCAACCCTGGCGGCGGCTACGAGTTCATCGACGAGATCGTCGGCGGCAAGATCCCCCGTCAGTTCATCCCAGCGGTCGACAAGGGCGTGCAGGAGGCGATGGCGCAAGGCGTGATCGCAGGCTATCCCGTCGTCGACGTGAAGGTGGCCGTCTACGATGGCTCCTACCACCCGGTGGACTCCTCCGAGATCGCCTTCAAGACCGCTGCCCGGATCGGGTTTCGCGCTGCTGCGGAGAAGGCGGACATGGCGCTTCTGGAACCGATCGCGACGCTGACCATCGAAGTGCCTGAGCAGTACGCAGGTGCCGTGATGGGCGACATCAGCGCGAAGCGCGGACGCGTGCTCGGGATGGACTCCCCGGAACCGGGCGTGCAGGTCATCAAGGCCCAGGTCCCCTACGCCGAGGTCGTGCACTACTCGCCGCAGCTCCGATCGCTCACGAGCGGAACGGGCAGCTACACGATCAGCATCGATTCGTACGAGCAGGTTCCGGGCGATCTGGCGAAGAAGATCATCGAGCAGTACCAGAAGCAGCGCGCAGAATCGCACTAGCAGCGCGCCTGCCGTCGATACGAGAGAAGCGAGGGCCCGGAAGACCGGGCCCTCGTCGTTTCGTGTGGCGCCCTCTGCAGGATTCGAACCTGCGGCCTTCTGCTCCGGAGGCAGACGCTCTATCCCCTGAGCTAAGAGGGCGTTCGGCCGCCTGGCGACCGCCGGTGAACAGTACCACAGGAACGCGCCTTTTCCAAGCCGCTTCCGCACGCTATGCTCCTGCCGAGCACCCGACCGCATGGAGACACTATGACCCCCCGTAACGCGCTTCTCATCGTCAACCCTGCCGCACGGCATGGAGAGACCCAGGCCGTCGTTCCCGTGATCGAGCAGCTCCTTGAAGGCGTGTTGCCGCACACCACGGTGCTCACCGAGGCGCCTGGGCACGCCCGCGAACTTGCGGCTGCAAGCGAGGGGCACGATCTCGTCGTGGCCGTCGGCGGTGACGGCACGGTCCATGAAGTGCTGAACGGCCTGATGTCGCTTCCCACCGATCAGCGCCCGGTCCTCGGCATCCTGCCCACCGGGTCGGGGAATGACACGCGCCGCACGTACGGCGTCCCTGAAGATCTCGCGCAGGCCGTCCTCACGTTGGCCTCCGGCGAGGTCCGCTCGTTCGATGTCGGCGTGTGCAACGGTCTCTTCTTCAACAACAGCTTCGCCGCTGGCCTTGACGCCAAGGTCACCGCCAAGGCGATCGAATACAAGGTGACGAAGCGACGCGACGGCTTGTGGCTCTACCTCACAGCGCTGCTGCACGTGCTTTTCAACGACCTGTCCGGATTCTCGGCCCGCGTGCGCTTCGATGACGACGACCCGCACGACCTCGACACCCTGATACTCGCCCTCACCATCGGCTCGACCTACGGCGGCGGCTTCCGCATCACGCCTGGTGCCGTCCCCGACGACGGCCTGTTCGAAGTCTGCGCGATCGATCCCCTCTCGCTACCGAACGCGCTCGCACGTCTGCCGTTCGTCGTCTTGGGCAAGCACACCCGCATGCGCCCCGTCCACATGTCCCGGCACCGGTCTGCGATCATCGAAGCAGATTGCCCCGTGCCGGCACAGATCGATGGCGAGGTCCTGCTGGAAAGCCGCTACGAGATCTCCTTGCTCCCCCAGGCCATCTCGTGCGTCGTTCCACGGCAGGCGTAAGGCCATGGCAACAGGTGCGGCAGCCGTTCTCGCGGCGTCCGTCTTGATCGGCTCCATTCCGTGGGCCTACCTGATCGTGCGCGCCGCGACGGGCGAGGACATCACTTCTCACGGAAGCGGCAACGTCGGGGCGATGAACGTGCGCCGCACGACCGGTTCGTGGAGCTGGTTCGCGCTCGCCGTCATCGCCGACGCGTCCAAAGGCCTCGTCCCGACGCTCCTTGTGAAGACCGTGCTCGGCGGCGTCCCGCCCCTGGTGCCCGCAAGCACCGCCGGAGCGGAGGCCATGCTCGCGCAGGCCGCCGTGATCGGAGCCGTCCTCGGCCACAACTACTCGCTGTGGCTCGCGCTGAAGGACCGCCGCCTGCGCAGAACCGGCAAGGGGCTGGCCACGGGAGCGGGTGCGCTCTTCGCGTACGACCCGCGGTATTTCGCCATCGTGCTTGCCGTCGGACTGGCTGCGCTCGCCATCACGCGCATCATGCTCGTGGGCCAGGTCGCCGCTGCCGTCGCGCTTCCAGCATCGGCCGTCCTCCTGCGCTCGCCCGATGTCCTTTTCGCCGTCGTCCTGTCCGCCGTCGTCGTCATCGCGCATGCCCGCCGGCTTGGCGGCCTTGCCCGCGGCGAGGAGCCGCGCATGTACATCGACGATTCCGGCGGCCCTCGCGGCTGAACTGCCGCATTGAAGCAGCGAGGCCGCCGGCGCGGTTGCCGACGGCCTCGCGACTCCTGCCTGATCCGCTGCTACGAGAGCTTGATCGCTTCGTTCGGACACACGGACTCGCAGGTGCCGCACTCCGTGCAGTCGTCCGGCCGAGCGAGCACAGCGGTGTCCTCGAGGTCGAGGGCGCTCGTCGGGCACTCGTCCACGCAGATGCCGCACGCCGTGCACAGGTCCGGATTGACGACAGGCTTGCCCATGTCACGATCCTTTCTCCATACCGACACTACCGCCGAGACGGTACGCACATGATACACCGCCCGCGCTCCGACGCTAGCCCACGGCGTCCATGACGTCGAGCGGGTCGAACAGCGGGAAGGAGCACTCCCGGTCCGAGAGCGCCTCGTGCGCGCCGCGCTCACACTCAAGACGTTGGATCTTCTCCTCGACGGCGGCCACGAATGGGCGGATCGCTGCTTCAAGGCGAGCATTCACCGCGCGGATCGCCTGGCCCACGGCACGCTTGTCTGCGCCTGGCTCGGATGCCCGAGCGATGAGATCCCGCTTCTCCTGGACGTACGCATCCGCCCTCGCACGCTCTCCAGGATCGGCCAGCGCCATGTCAAGGAGCTTGTCCGGGTTGTGCTTGGCCACGTGCAGCGTGCGCCTGAGCTCAGCGATGCGCTCGTCGATGGCCGAGGCAGAACCGACTGGCAAGCGCATCGTGAGCGAGACGACGGCGTACGGTGGAGCAGCGACGCCCAACCAACGCTCGATGACGCGGTCGGTGATGAACTCGTACCTGCTGCCGCCCACGCCGTGGACGAAGAGGTCTGCCACGCACAAGCGCTCGAACATCGTGAGGGCCACTGCTCGCGGAAGAATCCGCAGACCCGACGCTTCTAGCGCACGGACCACGCTGACGTCGTCCACGCCTGCTTCGATGACGCCATGGTCCTCGACGTGGATGCTCCCCGTGGCCTGCTCGAACGCCACGCGCCGCCTCACGCCGCCCACGAGCACCCAGAGGGGGACTTCGGCGATCCCGCCTGCGACCGAGAGCTCGGGGAACGGGTGCGCGGCCGAGCGCACGCGCCTGCGCGCACGATAGGCCCGGACCTCGTCGTTGAACACCGTGGTGAAACGCTGGGCGTCGCGTACGAGGTGCGCCGCGAACCGAAGGAAGCTCGAAGCGGCCGCCTGGTCGGTGACGAAGACTTCTCCGTACCGGCTCACGGCCGGTGTCTCATACGACCTTCGCGCAACGACGACTGCCTCGGCGATCGTACGCGACCGCGGTACCGCATCGTTCAGGCAACCGACGAATCGCTGCACGCGTTCGTACGGCCCGTCGCCCGGGAGCGTCTTCGCGCACGCGAGGGCCTCGTTCGCGAACCGCTCGATCGCCTCTGGGCTGGGCGCAGGGACACAGCCGTAGCAGGCATCGCCGCCGTCTGCGAGCACGACGTCGTGCCGTCGCACCCGCTCCCGTACGCAGGGCACGCGCAACGAGACGCGGCCGCAGCGGTCGGAGTCCACCACGAGATCGAGCGGAGTCGCTTCGTGCTGGTCGGCGAACTTCTGGATGGCGAAGTGCTTCGACCACACCCCCGGATGGAACAGCTCAGGCTGATGGCCGGTCATCACGATAGGGGCCGACGAATCGCGGACCTCGAAGGCGATGCCGAGCCGGCGACACGTCTCCCCGGCGAGCCGCAGGGCGTCTGCGCGCGCATCGGACCGCAACGCCGACAGCGGCATGCCGCCCACTTCGACGTCCCACACGGCTGCAGCCGCCGCCGTTCTCCGCACAAGCCCTTCCCACTCGTCGAACGGTGGCTCGATGAGCGCCTCGCCGTTGCCGCACGGTATGGCGTGCGTCCGTCGCATGGCCTACAGCAGCGACGTGAGCGACGGGACGGCGAGCGTCTCTGTCGCAAAGAACGGCTCGCCTCCAGGTGCACCGACCAGCGATCCCCAGTACCTCGTCTGCAGCTCCACGCGCTCGATGAGCCCGGCGTTCGCGGGGTTGTCGACGAACTGCGACCGGTACGCGAGAAGCGCGGCACGTTTGGCTGCTATGGCCTCCTCGTCCACCGGAACGACGAAGGACGGCGTGAGCGCAAGCGCGCTGTGCACGGCGGCGAACTGGTAGACGCGCGCTGGATAGTGCGGCTCGCCGGCAAGCCCGGACTTGCTCAGCTTCGCGTAGAACCGGCCGGCAATCGCGAGCGCGGAGGCGGCGACGTGATCCGGGTGCGCGTCGCGCGGATACGGACCCACGACGATGCGCGGCTTGAGCGCCCGGAGCACCTCTGCGAGAGCGCGCCGCGCCTCCAGGGTGTCGGAGAGCGACCGGTTCGGAAGGCCGAGGGTCACGCGTTCGACGCCGAGCGCCTGCGCCGCCTCAGCGGCTTCCGTTGCACGCCGCTCCGGCGTCCCGAAGGGGGTCGGCTCGCCGTCGGTCAGGTCGACGATGGCCACGCTGACCCCCTCGCGGACCATCTGCGCGACCGTCGCGCCCATACCGATTTCGACGTCGTCGGGATGCGCCCCGATGCACACGACCTCAGCCATGCGTATGTTCCTTTCCCGAGCCACCGCCGACGGTGCCCTTGAGCGCGTTCTCCCATACCGAGAGGTAGTACGCAAGACGCCGCCCGGGATC
Organism: Parvivirga hydrogeniphila; assembly: GCF_023371205.1. Classification (NCBI taxonomy): domain Bacteria; kingdom Bacillati; phylum Actinomycetota; class Coriobacteriia; order Anaerosomatales; family Anaerosomataceae; genus Parvivirga; species Parvivirga hydrogeniphila. The sequence goes on along the minus strand of NZ_JAMCCO010000001.1, from coordinate 974,834 downwards.
GTCAAGGTCGGCTCCGAAGCTCCGGTCCGCATCGCAGTAGATGCGTTCGATCGCGATCTCGCACACCGAAAGCCCCGCCTTCCACGCTTCCGCCCACAACTGGATCGGCATCGCGTAGCCGTCCTCTGTCAGCCGAAGCCGTCTAAGCGAGGCGGCGCGATACGCCTTGAAGCCGCAGAACGCGTCGGTGATGCCCCAGCGCGTGACGCGGTTGATCGCCTTCGTGACGGCAGCGTTCACGCGCATCCTGTCCGGCGGCGTCGCGCCGACAGCGCCGCTCTCGGGCAGGTACCGGCTGCCCGACACGATGTCCGCGCGTTCAAGCGCCGCCAAGAACGCAGGTATGTGCGCGGGCTCGTGCTGCCCGTCGCAGTCCATCGTGACGATCCGGTCGGCGCCGACCGTGAACGCTGCCTCAAACCCATCGATAAGCGAACGGCCGTACCCGCGGTTCTCCTCATGACAGAGCGTCACGACGCCGGGCACCGCGTTCACGATCCGCGGCGTGTCGTCCGTCGAGCCGTCATCGACGACGACCACGACGCCATCGAACACCTCGCGAACCGCCGACAGCACCGCTTCGACCGTCCTCGCTTCGTTGTAGACGGGAAGGACGAGCGCGTCTGTCACGCGCGCTGCCCCCTCCGATCGATGCTCGGCGTGCCGGGTGGTGCCGCTTCGACGACCTCGAACGACGTGCGCACGGTGACCTGGGGACCAAGCATCCCGCCAACGGAGCAGTACTTGTGCTCCGACAGCTCGATCGCGCGCTCCACGGCAGCGGGCGACACCGCATAGCCTGTCACGCGGTAGTGGAGGTGGACGTCGACGTAGATCTTCGGGTACTCGTCTTCCCGCTGCGTGCCCTCGACCACGATCTCGACGCCCCGGACGTCCTGCCGCTTCTTCTCGAGTATCGAGACGACGTCCATGCCCGTGCATCCCGCGAGCCCGCACAGGAAGACCTGCAGCGGCCGCATGCCGGCGCCCTCGCCGGAAGACGCAGGCGTGGCGTCCATCACGACGGTGTGGCCTTCAGAATCCCAGCCGACGAACTGGCGGTTCGCAGTCCAGCGGACGACGACGGTGTCCATCGTTCACCTCCAAAGGAACGTGTGCGGCGCAGAGCGTGATGCCGTGAGGATACCCCGCGTACCCGGCACGCTCACATCTTCCGGCCGAGCATCTGCGCGAGCTCCCGCGGCTCTTGCGCCTTGCTCATCGCTTCCTCGTAGGTGACCTTGCCCGCCTGCACGAGCGCCTTCAGGTGCTGGTCGAGCGTCTGCATGCCCAGCTGAGCGCCGCCCTGGATGATGGTCGTCATCTGGTGTGTCTTGCCCTCGCGGATGAGGTTGCTGATCGCGGGGATGCCGAGCATGATCTCCATGGCGAGCACGCGGGTCTTGCCGTCGGCTGAGCGCAGCAGCACCTGTGACAGAACGCCTTCGAGGGTGCCCGAGAGCTGCATGCGCACCTGTTGCTGCTGGTGCGGCGGGAACACGTCGATGATGCGGTCGACGGTGGCCGGCCCGCCCGTCGTGTGGAGCGTGGCGAGCACCAGGTGACCCGTCTCGGCCGCGGTGATCGCAGCAGAGATCGTCTCGAGGTCGCGCATCTCGCCGACGAGGATGACGTCCGGGTCTTGTCGCAGCACCCGTTTGAGCGCCGACGCGAACGAGTGGGTGTCCTCGCCGATCTCGCGCTGGTTGACGTACGCCTTCTTGTTGCGATGGACGAACTCGATCGGGTCTTCGAGCGTGATGATGTGCACGCGCCTGGTCTCGTTGATGTGGTCGATCATGGCGGCCAGCGTCGTGGACTTGCCCGAGCCGGTCGGGCCGGTCACGAGCACGAGCCCGCGCGGACGCTCGGCCAAGAACTTGCACACCCGCGGGAGCCCGAGGGAATCCAGCGTCGGGATGGTAAGCGGGATGACTCGAAACACGGCGCCCATCGAACCGCGCTGCTGGAACACGTTCGCGCGGAACCGTGAGACTCCGGGGATGCTGTAGGCGAAGTCGAGCTCGAGCTCGGTCTCGAAGCGCTTGCGCTGCTCTTCAGAGAGAAGGGTCAGTATCATCGCTTGCGTGTCGCGCGGAGAGAGCGACTTGTATCCCTCAGCAGGAACGAGCTCGCCGCGCACCCTGATGCCGGGCGGGCTGCCGACCGTGATGTGCAGGTCCGAGCCTCCCATGTCGAGCATCAGGTGCAGCAAGTCGTCGACGTGCGGAACATCCGCTCCTGGCGCCGTCGGCCCCACCGTGACCTGCGGCGCTGCAGCAGGCTGCTCGACCGGCTGCGACGGCGCGCCTGAGTCGGGCTGCGGCCGTGCGAACGGCGAATCCTCCGGCAACGGCTGCGGGACCCCGTATCCAACGGCCTGTCCTGAGAGAGCCGCTTGCGCTTCGGGCGATTGCGAGGACGTCTCCGTTTGCCCGCCTGTCGCCCCCGTCTCGCTCGCCATGAGCGAGAACACCTTCTGCACGAGCGTCGCTGAGTCCACGCTCGACGGTAGATGCGCAGCCGCGCCGACCTGCCTCGCACGCAGCGCGGTCGCTTCGGTCGGGTTGTTCGAGACGATGATGACGGGTATCGCAGCGAGCTCATCGTCGGCCTTGAGCTCCTGCGTCATAGTGAACCCGTCCATCCCCGCAAGGTCGCCGTCAGCGATGATGACAGCGGGCCGCTGCTGCTTGGCGACCGCAAGCGCGCGCATCGCAGACGGAAGCGAACGGACGACAGCGTCGGGAACGACGCTTCTGAGGGCCGTTTCGAACCGTTGGCTGAATGCGGGGTCGTCGTGCACGACGAGGACGATCGTCTCGCTCACTCTGGTTCCCTTTCCTCCAGACAAGCCGACTCAAGGACACGTGCCGGAGTATCGGCATTCCGGCGCAGCGGCTGAACCCGCAGTCGTCGGCGCGATCCTACTATCCGCACGCGGTATCATGGTCCGACCACGAGAGGAGCGCACGTGCGCGTTGCAATCCAGAGACTAGCATACGGCGGCGACGGCGTGGCCACCGCTCCGGACGGACGCACGGTCTTCGTTCCTGGCACGTGCCCGGGCGACGTGGTCGAGGCCGAGGTGGCGGAGGACCACCCGACGTACCTCAAGGCCCGCCTCCTCGAAGTCGTCGAGCCTTCTCAGGACCGAGTGGTCCCGGCGTGCCCGTACTTCGGCGCCTGCGGCGGCTGCCAGTGGCAGCACGTCTCATATCCCGCCCAGATCGCCTGGAAGCGCCAGGCCGTCGAAGATGCTTTCGCCCGCATCGGCCGCGTGCGCGTGACGGTCGAGCCGACGGTCCCCTCTCCCCGCGAGATCGGCTACCGGAACAAAGTCGAGCTCCTCCCGGGACGTGCCGGGTCTGCGCTCACGCTCGGGTTCGCCCGCACAGGCACCTCCGAGGTCGTGCCCGTGAAGGCATGCCCCTTGCTTCCGGAAGCGCGCTCCGCCCTCCCCGGCGCTGCCGCTGGCGCCCTGCGCTTCATCGCTGGGCGCACGGAGACGCCGGTGCTTCGCGTGGCTCTCCGCGTGGCCTCGAACGGCGAGACGGAAGTGGACGTCTGGACGCCGCCTGGCCCGTTCCCTCGCGCCCTCGCGGCCAAGGCGCTTACGGACGCGACGCGCGCGCGTACCATCACCAGAACGATCGTCCGGGGCCCTGCCTCCGCGCGTGTCGTGCGGAAGGTCGAGGTGCTGTCAGGACCGGGCTTCTGGACGGAGACCCTGGGCTCGGATCGCTACGTCGTCTCGGCGCCGTCCTTCTTCCAGGTGAACTCCGGCGCCGCCGAACGGCTGCGCGCGCTCGTCGCAGACATCGTTCGCCAGAGCGCCCCTGCGCACGTCGTCGATGCTTACGCGGGCGTCGGCACCTTCACGCTGCCCCTGGCACGCGTGGCGAGCACGACGGCGATCGAGTCCTCATCGTACGCGCTGCAAGACCTGCGACGGAACCTCGAGCGCGCGCGGCTGACGGCAGACATCGTGCCTGGAGACGCCGCGCACGCGCTCGCTGAGGCCGGCGACGCGGACCTCGTGATCATCGACCCGCCTCGCGCAGGTCTGTCGCCTGAGGCCATCGACGCGGTCGTACGGACGCGGGCTCCGCGCGTCGTGTACGTGTCGTGCGATCCGGCGACGCTCGCCCGCGACGCCGCGCGGCTTGCCGACGCCGGATACGCCGTCGAGCGCGCGGTCCCTGTCGACCTCTTCCCGCAGACCTACCACGTGGAGACCGTGGCGGTGTTTGGCCGCTAGACCAGTCGACCGACCTCAGGGAAGTCGAGGATGTGCTCGTCGTGCGGCGCATCCTCGTGCGCCTCGGTCAAGTCCTGGCCGGCGAAGTGCATCCCCTCGTGATCGCCCTCTGACCACATGGCGCTCTCGGTGACGTCGTACACGATGCCTTTGTACGCCACGTACGCGGGCCGGCCGTCCTTGCCATCGAAGGACTTGAGCTCCTCCAGCGTGAACTCCTTCATGCGCGCCTCCTCGTCCGAGTGCTGACAGCGTGTTCATTCCCGAACGGCCCTGACGCCTGCGCGTCAGTCGAGCTCGTCTGGCTCGGAATCGAGACGCTCCTTGAGGCCGATGAGGTCGACGACGATCTTGCGCCCTTTCGTCCGGACGAGACCCTCGCGCGCAAGCATCGAGATCGCTCTGCTCGCGGTCTCACGGGACGTGCCGGCCAGCGACGCTATCTCCGCGTGGGTGAACCCTTCGATAACCGGCACGCCGACCGACTCGTACGACGCCGTCGCGATGTTCAGCAGCACGCGCATCACGCGATGGTACGCGTCGTGGAACACGATGTCCTCAAGCCGACCGATGAGCCCCCGTACGCGCCGCGACAGAGTTCCGATGAGGCTCACAGCCAGTTTCGGCTGGATCTGCACCGCCTCGGCCAAGTCCCTCCCATCGAGCATGAGCACCTCGACGTCTGTCATGGCGACGACGTCAGCGGAACGCGGTTCGGCATCCACGATGCTCATCTCACCGAAGTGCGCAGGCGCTTCCAGGTAGTCCAACACGAGCTCTTTGCCTTGGCTCGACGCGATGGCCACCTTCACGCGTCCCGTCGTAAGCAGATACATCGCCGTGCCCGGTTGGTCTTGCGAGATGATGTGGGCGCCCTTGGAATAGCGCCGGTAGGTGAGCAGCCGGCAGAGCCGTTCGAGATCGTGGTCCGACAACCCAGCGAACACAGGGAACGCCCGGATCCGCGCCAGCGTGATGTCCTCCGGCACCTCTGCCCACCTCTCTCGTACGTGCGTGCAGACTCGTCGCACACACTAGTGAAACACGAAGAGCGCCGGATGTCACAGTCCGGCGCTCTTCGCAGCGATCGAACGAGGCGCTAGAGCTCGTCCTTGATGTAGTCGAGCATCCCCGGCATGAGGTGCGGGATCACCAGCGGCAGCAGGTTGGGCAGCAGCGCATCGAACGTCTTCGGCAGCAGGTCGGGCATCAGGTCGTTCATGTCCTGTGGGAGCGGGCCGACGCGACGCGAGACCTCGTCAAGCAGCGCAGGCATGACCTTCGGCATCATCGATGGGACCATCGCAGGCATCATCTTCGGCATCATCGCGCCCATGAGGCCGAGCCCGCCGGGAACCGAACGCATGACCTTCATCATCGGGACCATGCCTGCAGGCATCGCCTTCATCATGTCGGGAAGGATCGCGACCATGATGTCTGCCACGACCTCGGGCTTCATGAGGTAGATGAACTTCTCGAAGTAGCCCCACATCTCCATGGAGTACGCCGTCGGGTCAGGGATCTCGATGCCGAGCGCTTCGGCCGCCACGTGGGCGAGGTCGACCACCGGCATGCCGAGCTCCTTCTTCTCCGACGAGTCGCGGAGCTGGACCTGGCAGCACGGGCACAGGGCGACCACCGCGTCGGCTCCGACGTCGATGGCCTCGTCGAGGCGCATCTTGCCGAGCTCGGGCGCGACCGGCGTCTCGCCGATGAGCGTGAGCACCGAGCCGCAGCACAGCCCTTCCTCGCGGTTGTGCTCCATCTCCACGAACTCGACGCCCGGGATGGCCTTGAGCATCTCGCGCGGCGGGTCGTACACGCCTTGCGCACGGCCCATGTGGCACGAATCGTGGAACGTCAGCCGCTTCTCGATGGGGCGATCGAACTCGATCGTCCCCTCTTTGATGGCCTCTGCCACGAGCTCGGAGTAGTGCTTGACCTCGAACTCATAGGTCTCCCCGCGTTCCGCCGCGAGGTTCGCGTAGAACTCCTTCCACACGAGACCGCACGCAGGACACGAGGTGACGATCGTCTTGGCCCCCCGCTTCCGGGCCTCGGCGACGTTGTGCTCGTAGATCTCCTCGAACACGTCCCACTTGCCAGCGACCTTCATCGGGATGCCGCAGCACGCTTCGTCCGTCCCCATGTAGGTGAACTCCACGCCCGAGCGGTCGAGGAGCTCGACGGTCGCCTTGGCGACGTCGGTGTTCACGTAGCTTGCCGTGCATCCAGCGAAGTAGAGGACGTCCGCCTTGTCCTTGATCTTTGGCCTGATGTGCTCAGGCACCCAGTCTGCGCGCTTCTCGCGCTTGCCGGCCCAGATGTTCAACTGGCCGCGCAGCGCGGCCGCCATCATCTCGAACGGCGGGAAGGTCATGCGGCCTTCGTCGTGGATGAGCTTGCCTCGCATCTCCATCCACGAGTGCTCCACGGGCAGCTGGAGCTGGCAGCGCGTGTTGCAGACCTCGCAGGTCGTGCACACGAGGAACTTGTCGACCATCGCCTGGTCGAACTTCTCACGGCCCTCGATGACTTCGCGCAGGTAAAGGTACTTGCCGCGCGGCGAGTGGCTCATCCACCCTCGCACCGAGTACTCCTCGCACGTCGGGACGCAGTAGCCGCACTGCGCACAGGAATACGCGTAGTACGCGACGTCTGCCGGAACGCCCCGCCGCTCCTTCGTACCGACAGGGTCGCCCTTCGGCGGGCGAGCGGCGTTCGCGATCGGTCGGACGATGGGCTCGAAGGCAAGCGCGAACTTCATCAGCGCGTTCACCGCGCCCGTGCCCAGGATCTTCTTGGGGTTCAGCACGCCCTTGGGGTCGTTCTCGCGCTTGAACGAAGCGAGCGCTTGAAGCTTCTGTTCGCCGAGCACGCTTCTGGCTTCCTGGCGGAAGAACACGCCGGTGGAGTACGCACCGCCGCCGTGCTTCTTCGCGATCTTGATGACGACGAGCGCGAGCGCGAAGGCGAGGTTGAACGCGAGCGACCGCTCGTCGTGCGGGATGAAGCCGAGCAGGACGACCTTGTCGCCCTTCGACACCATGCCTTCGAGCACGAACGGCTGCTTCAGGGCGCGGTCGATCTCGGAGAGGACCTGTGGCAGCTCGCCGAGCGGCACCACGACCTCGGTCGGGACGATGGACGGGCCGATGCGCTTCAGCCGCATCGGAGCGAACCGCTGCTCCCACTCGTGCTCTGCCGTCTCTGCGTCGAGCTCAGTGCCGCCGTGCGCCCGGGCGATCGCCTCCAACGCGGCGTCGACGGCGCCGCGCCGGGACTCCGGGTACGCGATGACAGCGATGTACGCCTCGGGTAGTTCCGGCTCGAATCCGAGGTGCGCCATCTCGTAGGGGTGGCCATGCCGATGCGGCAGCCGCTTCTTCATGCGGACCGACTCGGGGTTGATGAAGGTGATCGACCAGATGGGCAGGCGCTGCACAGAGATGTCCTTGAGCGCCGCAGCGAGCGACCCCGCGTCCGGGAACGCGATCAACCGGTGCACCTCCGGCTCGAGGTCGCGCACCGGGATCGTGAGCTCGGTGATGATGCCGGTGATGCCCTCGGCATCAGCGACGAGCGTCTGCAGCTTCTCGCCGGACACCTCGCTCACAGAACCGTCGGGCCACACCACGCGGGCCGAGATCACGTTGTCCTTGAACCAGCCACGCTCGAACGAACCGAAGCCCGCGCCGCCTTGCGCAAGCCATCCTGCCGCCGTCGAGGACGGGAGCGACGAGGGGTACATCACGAGGTCGAGCCCGCGCTTCGCAAGCTCTCTTTGCAGCTGCTCCCAGATGATTCCGGCCTCGATGCGGACCGTCTTCGCTTCCTCATCGACTTCGAGGACTCTGCTCATACCGGACATGTCGACGACCACGGCCCCTGGCACAGGCAGCACGCCGCCGTATCCTGAGGTGGACATGCCTCGCGGGACGATCGGCACGCCGTGCTCTCGCGCGAGGCGCACGACAGCGACGACCTGCTCCTCGCTCTTCGGCCTGACGACGGCGCCGGCCACGCCGGTCGGCATGAGCGGCTTGACGAGCTTGGGCATCGACCCGATGTCGGCAGAGTAGAGCTTGCGCTCCACACGGTCGGTGCTCATGCGGGGCCCGAAGATCTCCCGGAGCGCCCGTTCGAACTGTTCAGGGATCGCTGACATGCCTGTCGCTTCCTTCCTTCCGTGTGTCATCGTGGTTCATACGGGTGCGGGTATCCTTAACCTTCGCCAGCATACCCCTTTGGGTATGTGCCGTCAACGGCTTTGGTATGATTCTTCCCGACCGGCTCTCTGCGATCGAAGGGCTTCTATGCGCGGTGTGCTGTTCGACCTCGACGGGACCCTGCTCGACATCGACCTTTCCGCGTTCCTGGACCAGTACTTCAGCGCGCTGACAGAGTCATCTATCCCCGTCTTGCCGCCTGATGTGACCCCTGCTGTCTTTCGGGAGGCCGTCGCACGCGGCACGCGCGCGATGATGGACGTCCACCCCGGCCGGACGAACCGCGACGTGTTCGCTGACGAGCTTCTGCGCAGCATCGGCATGTCTCTGGACAAGGCGTGGCCCATCTACGAACGGTTCTACGCGGAGGTCTTCCCGCTCCTCAAGGACTCGGCAGGGCCACGGCCCGGAGCCCGCCGGGCAGTCGAGACCGCTCTCGACCTCGGCCTTGCCGTGATCATCGCAACGAACCCGATCTTCCCACGCACAGCGGTCCAGGCTCGGCTCGCGTGGGCCGAGCTCGACGACTTGCCATTCGCTGGCGTCACGTCGTTCGAGAACATGACCGCATGCAAGCCTCATCCGTCGTACTTCCGGGAAGCGGCGAGGCTTGCCGGACTCGAGCCTCCCGAGTGCCTCATGGTCGGAGATGACCGCTACCTCGACATGCCTGCCGCCGACGTCGGCATGAAGACGTTCTTCGTCGGAACAGCGGAGGGAGGACTGTGGACCGATGCCAGCGGCTCGCTCGAGGACCTGGTGTCGCTGCTTCCTGCCCTCGTCAGATCTTCCGCCGGATGAGCGCGACCCACGCGCCGTCGAGACGCTGGTCGCAGTCGAACTCGAACTTGCCTCGTGACTCGCGACGAAGATCCAGCTGGTAGCCAAGACCCGATGGGTCGTGGTCGCAGATGACGACGATGCTGTCCATGCAGTCCAGCTCGAGCATCTTGTCGACGACGGCGAAGACGATCGGCCGGCGCATGGCCGGTGTCAGCCCTCGGATGTCAAGCACGAGACCTGTCGGTGCAGCGCGCACGAAGCGCCTCCTTGCCTGCCCTGCCGACTCATGCTGCGTCGGCGGACCTGCGATGCCGTCTAGCGTGAGATTACACGCTCGCAACGCATATCCTGCACCAGCAGTGCGCAGGAGCACCATGCGGCCCTGGCAGAATCCATATTCCCTTCTGCACAAATCGTCGCCGTCTTGTTACACTCGTAGCATGCCAGCACATGCGACAGCATGGCATCCAGGGGGTGCCAGACCGGCGAAGAGGGATCGGCGAGCCACGCGCTCTTCTGCCGAGCCCGCGCGGCCTTCGTCCGCTGGCTCGGCTCATCCTCTCCCCGCGTATTGAGGTCGCGCCCTGCGGCAGGTCTGCCGCCGTCGCTCGCCGAATCTCCGCCGTGCGACGTTTTTCTCCTCGGGAACGACGCCTGCTCCGGCGCGCCACATGCCGGTTATCGGCGTTCGTCCGTGTGCAACGGCAGGTTCTTTGTGAGCATGGAAGGAGGGAAGGTGCGCACCAGGGGCTGAAGCCCCGCACGATCGACGTGTACTGAAGCTCGCATGTCGTTTCGAGATGACACCAAGGAGGTGTATGGCATGGCGCAAGAGGCGCACGGTGCATTGCACGACCTGCTCGCGGTCCGTGGCGTGACCCGTCGCGACTTCCTCAAGTATTGCGGCTCAGTGGCCGCGATGCTTGGGCTGTCTGAGACGATGGCCCCACAGATCGCAGCTGCCCTCGAAGGGGCGCCGAAGCTGATGCCGGCCCTGTGGCTCAACGGTGGTTCGTGCACCGGCTGCACCGAGTCCATCGCGCAGGTCGACACGCCCGATGTCGCCACGATCGTCCTCGACTACCTGTCGTTCGAGTACTTCGAGACGATCATGGCCGCAGCAGGTTCGTGGGCTGAGAAGAACATCACGAAGCGCGCCGAAGAAGGCGGCTACATCCTCGTCTACGAGGGTTCGGTGATGACCGGCCAGGACGGCAACACGCTGTTCGTCGGCGGCGGACCTGAGAACGAGGGCGCCAAGAAGGGCATCGAGATCCTCGAGGAGGCCGCCGCGAACGCTGCCGCCGTGTTGGCGATCGGCTCGTGCGCGGTCGACGGCGGTTGGATCGCTGGCTATCCGAATGCTTCTGAAGCCACCGGTGTGGCCGCATGGCTGCAGAAGAAGGGCATCAAGACACCGGTCGTCAGCATGCCGACCTGCCCGGTCAACCCCGAGTGGGTCGTCGCGATGGTCGTCCAGCTCCTGCTGGTCGCCGACCGCGATCCCGCGAAGTTCCTGCAGGTCACCCCGATGGTCGAGGTTCCGTACAACGATCCTGTCACCGGCGAGAAGGTCACGCTTCTCATGCCGAAGGCGATCTACGGCCAGACCATCCACGACAACTGCCCACGCCGTGGCCACTTCGAGAACGGCGAGTTCGTCACCGAGCTCGGCAGCAAGGAAGAGGCGATGGGCTACTGCCTGTACAAGGTCGGCTGCAAAGGCCCCCAGACCTTCACGCAGTGCCCCGTCACCCGCTGGAACCGTCGTGCGAGCTGGTGCGTCGAGTCCGGCGCCCCCTGCATCGGCTGCGGCGGCCTGAACTGGGTGGACAACAACTCGCCGTTCCTCAAGCGCATGTCCGACATGCGCATCGGCGACACCTTCGTGCAGCCGGGAACCATCGGCGCTGCCGTGGGTGCTGTCGCAGCCGCCGGCCTGGTGCTGCACGGCATCGGCATGAAGGCAGCCGGCCGCATCGGCGACGGGCCTCCCATGGAGGAGATGAAAGCGTACGACCGCAAGCGTCTCGCGAAGAAGGGAGGCGATAAGTAGTGGCTCGCGTCGTTGTCGATCCCGTGACCCGAATCGAGGGTCACCTGCGTGTCGAGGTCGAAGTGACCAACGGCAAGGTCTCGGACGCGTGGGTCTCCGGCACGCTGTGGCGTGGCATGGAGAAAGTCCTTGTCAACCGCGCTCCTGAAGACGCGTTCTGGGTCTCCCAGCGCATCTGCGGCGTGTGCCCGATCTCGCACAGCCACGCCTCCGCACAGTCGTGCGAAGACGCGCTCGGCATCAAGATCCCGAACAACGCGCGCATCATCCGGAACCTCATCGAGGCCGCCCAGTACCTGCACAGCCACATCCTGTGGTTCTACACGCTGGCTGCACTCGACTACGTCAACCCGGTGAACGCGCTCAATGCGGACATCGCCGACACCTACGCGCTCGCGCAGGCCGCCGGCACCCGCATCGCGGATTTCGGCGCTGTCGCCGCTCGCCTCAAGGCCTTCGTCGAGAACGGCCAGCTCTCGATCTTCACCGGTCATGAGGGCTGGTTCGGCGTCGGTGCCGAGAAGCATCCGGGCTACGTCCTTCCGCCGGAGCTCGACCTCATCGCGACGGCCCACTACCTCGAGGCTCTGGAGCTCCAGGCCGTCGCCGCGGAGATCATCGGCATCATGGGCGGCAAGTTCCCACACCAGATGACCTCCATCCCCGGCGGCACCGCGTTCGTCCCGACCGAGCAGAAGCTGGACGACGTCCTGTTCCGCTTCACCCGCGTCAAGGAGTTCATCGATACAGCGCTCATCCCTGACACTCTCGCGATAGCGCCGTACATCCTGGATGCGGCGTCGTTCGGCGGTGGCTGCGGCAACTTCCTGTCGTGGGGCGTCTTCGAGGCCGAGGATTTGGATCCGTACAACCGGTACCTGCCTCGCGGCTTCGTGGAGGTTTCGAAAGGCCTCACGGCGCAAGAAGTCGGTCCCGACGACGTGACGGAAGACGTCGACCACTCCTGGTACGACGTACCGTCCGGACTCAACCCGAAAGACGGCCAGACCGTCCCGAAGTTCGAGCCGTACTCCACGCAGGGCAAGTACTCGTGGGGCAAGGCCGCGCGCTGCAAGGGCGTGCCGGCTGAGGTCGGCCCGCTTTCGCGCATGCTGGTCGCGTACGTCAATGGCCGTCCCGAGGTGAAGTCGATCATCGACGATACCCTGGCCAAGCTTTCGAAGGCCGCAGGCGCTCAGCTTCAGCCCACCGTGCTGGTGTCGCTGCTCGGTCGCGTCGCCGCGCGCAACCTCGAGGCGAAGGTCGTCGCCGACTGGTCGATCGCTTGGGTCCTCGAGCTCATCGAGGCGCTCAAGGGCGGCGACAGCTCCTTCTTCGTCACCGAGCGGGCCGACTCAGGACAGGGCGCTGGCCTGTGGGAGGCACCGCGTGGTTCGGTCGGTCACTGGATGACCGTCGAGGGCGGTAAGATCGCCAACTACCAGGTCGTCGCACCGACCACCTGGGACATCGCCCCGCGCGACAGCAAGGGCGTTCCTGGCCCGATGGAGCAGGCGCTCATCGGCACGCCGGTCGTCGATTCCGAGCGGCCGCTCGAGGTCATGCGCGTCGCGCACAGCTTCGACCCTTGAATCGGATGCGCTGTCCACGTGGTGGACACCGTGACCGGCAAGGACGTAACGCTCTCGACGTCGCCGATGGGGGTGATGTGAGATGGCAGGGCACCCGCACTACCGTGAGGCGCATCCGCTCATCTTCGTGATCACCCACTGGATCAACCTGATCTGCATGGTGATGCTGGCGTTCTCGGGCTTCTACATCCACTACCCGTTCTTCGACGGGTTCATGGGAGTGGCCCGCGGCATGCACTTCGTCGCGATGTACGTGGTCATCATCAACCTCACGTTCCGGATCGTCGCGGCCTTCTTCGTCAAGACGGCCCAGGACCTGGACTCGCGCGAGGTCGACCTCGACATCAAGAACTGGCTGCCGCAGGAGAAGAACCGCCACCAGTTCTTCGAGACCGTGAAGTACTACCTGTTCCTGCGCAAGGAGGGCGTGATCTCCGCCAAGTACGGGTCGCTCCAGAAGATTGCGTACCTGGCCACCATCCCCCTCACCTACCTGCAGGCGTACACGGGCTTCGCGATCTACGGACCGAGCATGGACCTCGGCTTCTTCAAGGCCGGGCTCGACCTGGTGGGCGGCCCGATGAACATGCGCATCATCCACTACCTGGGGATGTGGGTGTTCATCCTGTTCACGATGGTGCACGCGTACCTCGCGAACATCTACAACTTCGCCCCGAGCAAGCTCATCTTCCTGTGGAAGGAGACCGTGCCCGAGGGCAAGCACTAGGGCACGACGCTCAGCGAAGCAACGGGCGGGCCTCGGGAAACCGGGGCCCGTTCCGCTATCATCCGAAGAGACGGTGATGGCATCACACGTTAGGAGCGAGGAGTGCCTGTCCAGCGGATTCTCGTCTTGGGCGTCGGCAATGCCTTGATGCGCGACGAAGGTGTCGGTCCGCGCGTCGTCGACGTGCTCGCCAGCGCGTATCGGCTGCCGCCGCACGTCCGGATCGTGGACGCCGGCACCCTCGGGTTCGCGATGATGCACCTGTTGCGCGACGCCGATCACGTCATCGTCGTCGACGCGGTCGAGGGCACGGGGCGCCCCCCTGGCACCGTGCTTCGCCTGAAGCCTGAGCACTTCGCTCCCAACCAGGTCCTCCACTCGCTTCACGACGTGCGGCTCGTCGATGTGCTGAACGCGGCGCGGCTCGTCGGCATCGAACCTGAGGTGGAGTGCATCGGGGTCCAGGTCGAGGACATCGCTCCTGAGGAGTTCTCGATCGGTTTGACGCCGTACGTCGAGACGGCGGTCCCGCGCGCAGTCGCCGCCGTGCTCATGTTGCTCGAGGAGCGCGGCGTCGAGCACGAGACTGCCGACGGTGCGGACCCAGCGCTCACCGCTGCGGTCGGTCGCGCGCTTTCTCAGATGCGCGAGCGCCTGCAGGCCACCGGATCGTCGGCCGACTACTCGTAAGCGAGCACCGGCAGCACGAACCCGATCGCGCTGCCCCGGCCTTCGACGCTCGACGCGAACACCTGCCCGCCGTGGTCCTCGACGATGCGCTTGACGATGGCGAGGCCGAGCCCGGCTCCGCCAGTCGCTGCGGCCCGCGCCTCGTCAGCGCGGTAGAATCGCTCGAAGATGTACGGGAGGTCTTTCTCCGGTATGCCCGACCCAGTGTCTGACACCGTGAGACGCACCCACCCGTCGATGCGTTCCACGGTGACGACGACCTTCCCCTTGGCAGTGTGACGAAGCGCGTTGCCAAGAAGGTTCCGCACGGCCTGTGCGATGCGGAACTCGTCGGCGTACACCTCAAGCTCGCCGCCTGCGCACGCAAGCTCGACATCGACGCCTTGGTGTGCGAGCACGCGTGCGCGCTCGACCTCGCGAGAAGCGACACTGCACAGGTCCGTGCGGCTCATGTCATAGCGGAGCGCGCCGGCCTCGGCCACGGCGAGCTCTTGCAGCTCGTGCACCAGCCGGGAGAGCTGCTCCAGGTCTTCGACCATCGAGCGCATCCGAGCGTCGTCGAGCGGCATGACGCCTTCCGCGACAGCTTCCGCCTGAGCGCGCAACGCAGCGATCGGGTTCCTGAGCTCGTGTGCGACGTCGCTCACCATGCGACGCCTGAGCGTCTCGCTCCGCTCCAGCGACTCGGCCATCCCGTTGAACGCGGTGGCGAGCTCTTCGATCTCGGCCGGACCGCTGACGTCGACCCGATGCGAGAGGTTTCCGCTCGCAATGGCCTCCACGCCCGAGGTGAGCTGCCGAAGCGGGCGCACGAGGTACCCCGCCAGCACGATCGCCGCGACCGCCGCGATCGCCGCGGCCACCGCTGCCGAGATCAGGATGCCGCGGTCGACACCGGCGAGGAACGATCGCTCGGCGGCGCCGAGCACCATGCGGCCGAACCCGACTCCTGGACCCATGTGCATGCCGAGCGCGCTCAAGTATGCAGCGAATGCGTTCGAGAGCGCTCGACGCGCGATGAAGCCGGCAACGAGCACCGAGGTAAGCGCGACAGCGACGATCGCGAGGAATACCTCCCAGGTAAGGCGCATCCGCTTCACGACGGCGCCTCCACCTTGTAGCCGACCCCAAAGACCGTGCGTATGTACCGCGGTTCCTTGGGATCATCTCCGATCTTCTTGCGGATGTTCTTCACGTGCGCGTCGATCGTCCGTTCGTAGCCCTCGAACGCGTCGCCCGACACCGCCTCCAGGAGCTGCAACCGGCTGTACACGCGGCCCGGGTGCGCAGCCATCGTCGCAAGGATCTCGAACTCCGTGCGCGTGAGGTCGACCTTCGTGCCAGCGACCGTCACCTCACGCCTGTCGGTGTCGATGGTGAGGTCGCCTACGACGAGCATTCCTCCTGCAGCGCTCTCGCTGGCACGGTCCACCCGCCTGAGGACCGCCTTGACGCGAGCGACGACCTCGCGGGGGCTGAACGGCTTGGACACGTAGTCATCGGCGCCGACCTCGAGCCCGATCAGCCGGTCGATCTCTTCGGTCTTGGCCGTCACGAGGATCACCGGCAGGTCGTAGTCCCGCTGGAAACGGCGTGTCAGCTCGATCCCGTCGATGCCGGGGAGCATGATGTCGAGCAGCGCTATGTCCGGCCTGCGCGCTCGGACCGCCTCGATAGCGGCCTCGCCGTCGTGCGCGGTGACGACCTCGTAGCCTGAGGCTTCCAGGTATGCCGCCAGCACCTCGACGATCTTCTCGTTGTCGTCGACCACCAGGACGGTCCGCCGCATCTCTTCTCCTTCCATGGCGCCAGTGTGCCCGCGACTCGTGAAGCGTTCGTGAACCTCGCGTGTCAGTCTCATGCGCTGAGCAGCTCGCGCAACCTCCGCTCGATGCCGTCGGCATCCAGTCCTGCGACGCGGTACAGGTCGCGCGCATGACCGGACCCTTGGTAGCCTGTCACGCCCAGCGGGACGAAACGGGTGCGAATGCCATGCTGGGCCGCGTGCTCGACGACGCTCGCCCACAGGCCCGTGCGCCAGTGGTGGTCTTCCACGCAGAGCACGAACGGCGCCGCTCCGATGCGCTCGGAAAGGGAGTCCGGGAGGTCGAGGGGAGCCGACACCACGCCGACGGCGACCGAGGCGCCAGAGGCGGCGAGCCGATCGGCGGCCTCCACCGCTCCGCCGCTGGGCGTGCCCATGACGAGCACCACGCCGTCAGCGCCGTCCCGCACCCAATCGATCCCCCCGTAGGCGAACTCATACCCGCTTGCGAACCACGGCTTCCCGTCGCGATCCGCGAGCGGAGGAAGCTTCGAGCGCCCCATCGCGAAGGCGACGTTCCCTGGAGCGTCTGCGAGGGCGACGACCGCCTTGTACGTCTGGATGGGGTCCGCCGGCACCACCACACGCCAGCCGAACAGATTGCGGAACGCGCCTACGTAGTCGAGGCACTGGTGCGTCTTGCCGTCTTCACCGACATCGAGCCCGCAGTGCGTGAGCACCAGGCGCACGTTCGTCGCGTTGATGTCGTTGAGCCGCTGCTGGTTGTACGCCTCGTCGATGCCGAACACGCCGAAATCGCTCCAGAACGTCAGCACGTCGCTCACCGAAAGCGCGCCGGCCACGGTGGCCGCGTTGTGCTCCCCTACCCCGCACTGCACGAACCCCTCGGGGCGCACGCGCGCGAAGGCGTCGGTCTTCACCGACGACGCCAAATCGCAGTCGAGGACGGCGATGGCGACGCCAGGGTTCTGCTCGGCGATGTCCGCAAGCGCTCTGCCCCACGCCGAGCGGCAATCGGTGCTCGCGAAGTCGTCCGCCGGACGCGCGGGCTTCGTGGCGATCGCAGGCGGCTGCGGAGTGCGACGACCGTCCACCGTCCGCGGCCTGGCGCTTCGGGCGGGCGCGTAGCGGTCGAGCACGGGTTCGAGCCCAAGCTCGCCCATCGCGCGCTCGTACTCGTCCAGCGTGAGCGCGCGACCGTGGTACTCGGCCTTCCCCTCCATGAACGACACGCCCTTGCCGATGACGGTGTGCGCTATCACCGCAACGGGACGGTGCGTGTCGGCGACGGCGGACGCGATGGCATCGTACAGCGCTCTCACGTCGTGACCGTCCACCTCGATCACGCCCCACCCATCGGCGGCGAAGTCCCTCGCGACGTCCACAGGCATCACGTCGCTCGTCTTCCCGGATATCTGGATGCCGTTGAGGTCCACGACGACGGTGAGGTCGGTGAGCCCCTCCTTGGCCGCCAGCCGGCGCGCCTCGGCGACCTGCCCCTTGTGCTGCTCTCCGTCGCTCATCGCGACGAAGGTGCGCCAGCAGCAGCCGCCGCTCATACGCGATGCGAGCGCGAACCCCACGCCCGCCGAGAGTCCTTGGCCGAGGTTGCCCGTTGCCCACTCCACGCCTGGGACCGACGGCTCCACGTGGCCTTCGAAGATGCTCCCCGCTTGCCTGAAGTGCGCGATGGCCTCCGCAAGGTCGAAGAACCCCGCCTGCCCGAGGACCGCGTAGACGCCTGGCGAGGTGTGGCCGTGGCTGACCACGATGCGGTCCCGGTCTGAGCGCCAGGGATCCTCGGGATCCACGTTCGCGAAGCTCCACAACACCAGGTACATCTCGAGCGAGGACATCGACCCGCCGGGGTGTCCGCTCGCGGCGAGCGTCGTCATCGTCAGGATCGCCCCGCGCGCCTGGCGCGCCTTCTCTTCAAGCTCAGCGACGGTCTTCTCGTCCAGCGTTGCAGCCACGAATCCTCTCGGCACCATCAGCGCCTCCTCACGGCACGACAACGTCCCGCTCACGCGATACGATGAGCATACCCGATACACGGACCCGGAGGTGGCATGGACGCGGTTCTTGAAGCTGCGCAGGCAGCGGCGCGGGCGGGCGGCGCTGTTCTCCGCTCGATGCAAGGCTCGTTCGGCGTGGCGCGCACGAAATCGTCACGCGTCGACTTCGTGACCGACGCGGACATCGCGGCCGGCGTCGCGGCATGCCGCGCGATCGCCGAGCGCATCGAAGGAGCGACGTTCGTCGTCGAGGAGCCGGAGGTCTACGGGCGTGCCGGCGTGCCGCGCGGCGAGCTTGGCCGCGGCGACGTGTGGGTGATCGACCCTCTTGACGGGACGACGTCGTTCGTGCACGGCTATCCGTGCTACTCGACGAGCGTGGCACTCGTCCGCGAAACGCAGCCGGTCGTCGGCGCGGTCTACAACGCCGCTCTCGACGAGCTCGCCTCTGCTGAAACCGGCTCGGGAGCCGATCTCGATGGCGTGCCACTTGCGGTCAGCAGCGTCGCTCGGCTGGAAGACGCGCTCCTCGTCACCGGCTTTCCCTACGACCGCGGACGGCCATTCGAGGTGCAGATGCGCGTGCTCGCGCGCGTTGCTCGCGTTGCCCACGACATCCGCCGAGACGGCTCCGCGGCCGTGGACTGCTGCGAGGTGGCAGCTCGACGCGTCGACGGCTTCTGGGAGTTCGAGCTCAAGCCGTGGGACCTCGCCGCAGGCGTCGTCATCCTGCGGGAGGCGCACGCGCTCGTGACCGGTACGGACGGACGGCCGTGGGACATCTTCACGCCAGGCATCGTCGCGGCCGGACCAGCGCTCCACGACGTGCTGCTCGAGGCCGTGCTCGACGCCCAGCGCTAGCGGCGCTGACCGCTGGAACGGTCTTCGGCGTGCTCGACGCCAAGGTCGCGTAGCACCTTGTCGGCCGCCTTCTCCCCGCCCTCGATGCAGTTCGGGATCCCGACGCCCCGGAACGCACTGCCGGCCATCGCGAACGCGGGGATCTGCGCCGTGCGCGCCTCGATCTCCTCGACCCGATCGAGGTGTCCGAGCGTGTACTGCGGCATCCCGCCCGTCCAGCGGTAGACGCTCGCGAACACTGGCCGCGCGTCGTCGGGCATGCCGAGCATGCGCACGATCTCCCGACGCGTCAGCTCGACGAGGTCTTCGTCGCTCGCCTCGACGAGATGCTGGTTGCGCGGGCCGCCGATGAAGCCGCGCATCAGCACCTTGCCATCGGGCGTGCGGTCTGGCCACTTCGAGGACGAGAGCGTCACGGCAAGCAACGGGCGCTTCTCGACGAGCGGCACCAAGATACCGTGCCACCGCTTGTCGAATGGGCAATCGGCCTCGCGAAACGCCATCGGAACGGTCACCGACGACGAGCACGGGGTCTGTGCGAGAAGCTCCGCGATGCGCGGATCCACGCCCGAGACGATCCCGGTCCCGGCCCACGCCTCCGTGGCGACGATGACGCCGTCTGCCGAGATGGCATCGCCATCGTCAAGCACGACCCGCCACCCAGCGCCCGCGCGCTCGACCGCCGTCACCGCCTTTCCGAGCACGATCCTCTCCGCGCCGACCGCTGCCGCCATCGCATTCGGGAGCGTCTGCATCCCGCGAACGAACGTGTTGAAGAACGACCACGGCTTCTGACCGGGCCGGGCTGGCTGGCGCGCCTTCATCGCCTCGCGCGCCTTGCGCTGTTCGAGGAACCCCCGGATCAGCGAGCCGTGCTTCTGCTCCATCTCCAGGAACTCCGGGAACGTTGCGGCAAGCGACATCACCGTCGGGTCGGACGCGTGGACGCCGCCCACGAGCGGCTCTGCCACGCGATCGAGCGCTTCGCGACCCATCCGGCGCGTCACGAAGCTCTCGAGGGTCTCGTCGTGGTCTTTCGCGCTCTCGCCGGGCGCCCAGCGCTCCTTGCGGGGGATCACGAGGTCGAGCGCCATGCGGAACTTGCCCGGCCAGGAGTACAGCGACGTCGTGGCGAGCGGCATGAGCTTGGTCGGCGCGAACATCATGATGCCGTCGGGAAGCTCGATCAGCCGATCGCCCTTGACGATGAGCGTGCGCTTGTTCTCGTCGCGCGCAGGAACGATGTCGTCCTCGATGCCGAGCGTCCTCGCGATACGACGCACCGCTGGCTTCGTCGAAACGAACGCATCAGAGCCGCCGTCCACCACGTACTCGCCGCCCTCTGGGTCCGGCACGATGTCCGTGGCAAGCTTCCCGCCGACACGCGTGCTCTTCTCGACGACCACCACGTCCACCGGATGGCCGGCCGCTTGCGCACGAATGATGCGGTACGCCGCGCCGAGCCCAGCGACACCGCCGCCGATCACCACCACGCGTTTCATCGCGTCTCCTCCGCAGTCGTTCCGCCGCTCACAACGCCCAGGTCGGCAAGGACCTTGTGCGCTGCCCGCTGGCCGCTTTCGAGCGCGTTCGGCACGCCGACGCCGCGGTACGCGTTCCCAGCGAACGCCACGCCGGCGATCTGCGCCTCGAGCCGCTCGATCTCGTCCACGCGCTCGAGATGACCGAGCGTGTACTGCGGCATTCCTCCCGGCCACCGGAAGAGCCGCGCATAGCGCGGTCGCGCCGCTCGACGCACCCCGAGCAGATCCGCGAGCTCCTCACGCGCAAGAGCGATGAGCTCGTCGTCGGTGGCGTCCAGAACGCCTTCGTCGCGCGGACCGCCGAGAAAGCCGCGCAGAAGCACGCGGCCGTTCGGTGCGCGGTCCGGCCACTTCGAGGACATGAGCGAGATGCCGGTGAGGTGCCGGCGCTCGACGGCGGGCGTGAGGATCCCGTGCCACCGCTTGTCGAACGGGCAGTCCGATTCGTCGTACGCGAGGACCACGGTCGCCGAGGAGGAACACGGGATGCTGCTCAAGAGCTCGGCCGCCCTCGCGTCGACGCCTTCCGCCAGCACCGCGGCGGCCCACGCTTCGGTCGCGACGATCAGCCCGTCAGAGTCGATCACCGACCCGTCTGCAAGCTCGGTACGCCAGCCCTCAGGCGCGCGCCCCACGCGCACTGCGGCGACGCCGGTGACGATCCTTTCCCTGCCCGCAGCGTCGGCAAGCGCGTCGGTGATGGTCTGCAGGCCGTCTCGGAACGACGAGAAGAACGTGCGGCGTGGCGAGCCCGCAGGCGCCTTGGCGCGCATCGCTTCGATCCGCTTCCGCTGCGCGACGAAGCCCCGGATGAGCGATCCGTGCTTTTGCTCCATCTCGAGCAGATTGGGATAGGTGGCTGCGAGCGACATCGTCGCAGGATCGGATCCGTTCACGCCGCCCACGAGCGGTTCGGCGAGCCGGTCGAGGCACTCGCGCCCCATCCGGCGCGTCACGAAGCTCTCGAGGGTCTCGTCGTGGTCTTTCCCGCTCTCGCCGGGCGCCCAGCGCTCCTTGCGGGGGATCACGAGGTCGCACGCCATGCGGAACTTGCCCGGCCAGGAGTACAGCGACGTCGTGGCGAGCGGCACGAGCTTGGTCGGCGCGAACATCATGACGCCGTCGGGCAGCTCCACGAGCCTTCCGTCCTTGACGATGAAGGTCCGCTTGTTCTCATCGAGCGTCCCGCACAGCCGGTCAGCGATGCCGAGCTCAGCAGCAGCGCGATGCACCGCCGGCTTCTCCGTCAAGAACGAGTCGGAGCCGCCGTCTGCGACGTACTCGTCTCCGTCCGGATCGGCCGCCCGGTCCGTGAAGATCTTCCCACCGAGGCGGTCGTGCTTCTCCACGAGGACGAACTCCACGTCTTCGCCCGACCGCCCAGCCTTCGCGATCTCGTACGCGGCGCCCAGCCCCGCGATGCCGCCGCCGATGATGACGATCCGCTTCATGCCGTGCCAGCACCTCGCTCGTCTCGTCGCACGCGACCGCTTGCCGGAGCGTCGGCATGCCTGCTGATTAGAACTACCCCTGCCCACACCCCGTGCCGAGCACGACCTCTGCGATAGCACGCGCGAGCGCCGGATGTGCGTTCGGCACC
This sequence comes from Parvivirga hydrogeniphila, assembly GCF_023371205.1. Lineage (NCBI taxonomy): Bacteria > Bacillati > Actinomycetota > Coriobacteriia > Anaerosomatales > Anaerosomataceae > Parvivirga > Parvivirga hydrogeniphila. Next base: position 952,690 of record NZ_JAMCCO010000001.1, on the reverse strand, counting down.
TGAGCGCGGACGAACCTTACGCCCGCCCGCTCCGCGTGCTCCTTCGCGTCCACGTCGAGGTCGTACAGCGTCTCCATGTGGTCGAGTGCGAAGCCGACCGGAGCGATGACGATGGCCCGCGCCCCGAGACCGGCGACCGCGGGAATCACATCGTCCAGGTCGGGACCGAGCCACGCGCCGCCGCGCGCGCCCTTCGACTGGTAGCACACCGCCCACGGCGTCGCGCCCTCGACATCCCCCCACGTCGTCGCACCCGCAACGGAGACGTCGTGACCGCTCGCCAGGCCTGCGCTCGTTGCAACCACGTCGGCTACCGCCCGCAGCTCGCGATCGTATCTTGCCGCACCCTCGTCGGAGGCCGGCAGACTGTGCGCCGTGAACGCCACGAACGCGGGGCCGTCTGCGACAGCAGCGAGGGCCTGCCGAAGCGCGTGTGCGTGCAGGTCCCGGTACGCCGAGAACGTCGAGAGCTGCGGGGCATCGCACACAACCATGTGCGGAATGCCCGACAGCGCCGCGTCGATGGCCTCACGGTACCTCGCGTGCGTCACAGCAGCCTCGATCGGCGAGAGCGAGACGTGTGCGACGCAGCGAACGCCACGCTCAGCAAGCCGCTCGATCCCTTCCGCGATCGTCGGTTGCCAGTACCGCATCCCGACCTCCACGGGAACCTCGCGCCCCATCTCTTCGAGCGCGGATTCCACTGCGAGGGCGAGCTCGCGCGCTGTCTGGACGAGCGGTGAGCAGCCGCCGATGCGCTCGTAGCGCGCTCTCACGCGCTCGAGGGTCGCCGGATCGGGGTCGCGGCCCGTGAGGTTGCGCATGAACGGACCCACCGCGTCCGGACAGTCAGGACCGCCGAAGCCCGTGAGCAGCACGCCGTCAGCCAGCATGCTTCCCGCCACGGATCCGTTCGGAGTGCTCGTGCACCAGCCGCACGAGCGTCCTGGCCTTCTCTGGATCGGTCGTCTTGTGGATGCCGTGCCCGAGGTTGAAGATGTGCCCGGGCCGCGTCCCGACGGCCTCGAGGATCTCCACGACCATGCGCTCGAGCTCGTCGTCGGGCGCGAACAGCGCGACAGGGTCGATGTTCCCCTGGATGCCGAAGCGCTCGTCGATGAGCTCGACCGCCTTCTTCATGTCGAGGCGCCAGTCGATGCCAACCACGTCGCACCCGGTCTGGAGCGCACGATCGAGCATCGACGTCGCGCCGTTTGGGAAGTAGATGACGGGCACCCCTTCTGGGACGGCCTTCTTGCCGTGCTCGATCAGGGCCTGCACCACGCGCGTCGTGTGCGGCAGCACGTAGCGTTCGTAGTCACGGGGAGCGACGTAGCCCACCCAGCTGTCGAAGACCTGCACCGCCTGCGCGCCTGCGTCGATCTGCGCCGACAGGTAGGCGATCACCGTGTCGGAGATCTTGCTCATGAGCTCGTCCCACGCCGCCGGATCGCCCCACATCAACGCCTTCGTGACCTCGTAGTCCCGCGTTCCGTGGCCTTCGACCATGTAGCTCGCAAGCGTGAACGGCGCACCGCCGAAGCCGATGAGCGGCACCTTGTCGACGAGCTCGCGGCGCAGGATCCGTATCGCTTCCATCACGAACCCGGTGTCTTCGATGGGGTCCGCGACGCGCAGACGCCGCACGTCGGCTGCCGAGCGCACCGGATTGTGGATGACTGGACCTTCGCCCTTCGCGAACTCGAGGTCGAGACCCATGCCGGGGAACGGGATGAGGATGTCCGAGAACAGGATCGCGGCGTCCACGCCGACGATGTCGACCGGCTGGAGCGTCACCTCGACGGCCAGCTCGGGCGTGCGGCACATCTCCAAGAATCCGTGCTTCTCACGGATCGCACGGTATTCCGCGAGGTAGCGGCCTGCCTGCCGCATCATCCAGATCGGGGTCCGCTCGGTGGGCTCGCGCCTGCACGCACGCAAGAACACGTCGTTGAAGGGCATCAGGGGTCCTTTCACACGGGAGGAAATCGCGCACAAGTCTACCACGGAGACGAGAAAGCGGGTCCCGGATCGCTCCGGGACCCGCCTCGAGGAACGCCGTGTCTCGGCGACGCTCGGCCGTTACGCGTTCGGCGCCGTGTCCAGGATCTTCTGCACGATGCTCGGATCGGCAAGCGTGCTGATGTCGCCGAAGGCCTCCATGTCCCGCTCCCCCGCCGCGATCTTCCGAAGGATGCGGCGCATGATCTTGCCGGAGCGGGTCTTCGGCAGCTCAGGCACGAAGTGGATGAAATCCGGCTTCGCGATGGGGCCGATCTCCTCGCGCACGTGACCGGTGAGGATCTTCGCGAGCGACTCGCTCGGTTCCTGACCTTGCCTCAGGATGACGTAGGCGTAGATGCCCTCGCCCTTCACGTCGTGCGGGTACCCGACGACCGCTGCCTCCGCAACAGCGGGGTGGCTCACGAGCGCGCTCTCCACCTCTGCGGTGCCGAGACGATGACCCGAGACGTTGATGACGTCGTCCACGCGGCCGAGCAACCAGTAGTAGCCGTCCTCGTCCTTCCGCGCTCCATCACCGGTGAAGTACTTGCCGGGGAACGCCGTGAAGTAGATCTCTTTCACCCGCTTGTTCTCGGGATCGCCCCACGTGCCGCGCAGCATGCCCGGCCATGGCTTCGTGATGCACAGCCGTCCACCGCTTCCGACCGGAGTCGGGGAGCCGTCCTCATTCACGACCTCAGGCGCGATGCCGAAGAACGGACGCGTCGCAGACCCGGGCTTCATCGGCGTGGCGCCAGGCAGGTTGGTGATGATGTGCCCGCCCGTTTCCGTCTGCCAGTAGGTGTCGACGATCGGCACGCGCTCGCGACCGATGTTCTTGTAGTACCACATCCACGCCTCAGGGTTGATCGGCTCGCCTACCGTGCCGAGAACCCGCAGACTGCTGAGATCGTACTTGGCGGGCCACTCCTCCCCTGCCTTCATCAAGGCGCGGATCGCGGTCGGCGCCGTGTAGAACTGGTTCACGCCGTGCTTCTCGACGATCTCCCAGAAGCGCCCGGGATCCGGATAGGTCGGCACGCCCTCGAACATGAGCGTGGTCGCGCCCACTGCGAGCGGCCCGTAGACGATGTACGAGTGACCCGTGACCCAGCCGATGTCCGCGGTGCACCAGAAGACGTCCTCGTCGTGGTAGTCGAAGACGTACTTGAACGTCGTTGCCGCGTACAGCAGGTACCCTGCGGTCGTGTGCAGCACGCCCTTCGGCTTACCGGTGGAGCCGGACGTATAGAGGATGAACAGCGGGTCTTCGGCATCCATCCACTCGATGTCGCAGTGCCGCCCCACGTCGGCCGCGCGCACCTCTTCGTGGTACCAGAAGTCGCGCCCGGGCTCCATATCCACGCGGGTCCTCGCACGCGACACCACGATCACGGACTCGATAGACGGGCACTCGAGGAGCGCGACGTCGGCCTCGGCCTTGAGCGGCGTCAGGCGACCGCCGCGGATGCCTTCGTCTGCCGTGATGAGCATCTTGGCTCCGCAGTCCTGGATCCTGTCCCGCAGCGCTGCCGACGAGAACCCGCCGAACACGACGGAGTGGATCGCGCCGATGCGAGCGCATGCGAGCATGGCGATCGGGAGCTCGGGGATCATCGGGAGGTAGATGGCTACGCGATCGCCTTTCTTGATACCGTGCTTCTTGAGCACGTTGGCGAACCGGCACACCTTGTAGTACAGCGACTGGTAGGTGTACACCTTCGTGCGGCCTTCGTCCGACTCCCAGATGATGGCCGCCTTGTTGCGCCGCCAGCTGTTCAGGTGGCGGTCGATGCAGTTGTAAGCGACGTTGAGTTTGCCGCCCTTGAACCACTCGATACGCGGTGTGTCGAACTCGTAGTCGAGGACGGTGTCCCACTTCTTGTGCCAGTGAAGCATCTCCTCGGCCATCTCGCCCCAGAAACCTTCGGGGTCCTCGATCGAGCGCCGGTACATCTCCTCGTACTGCTCCATGCTGTTGATGTACGCCCGCTCGGCGACCCACGCAGGCGGCTGGATGACGCGGCCCTCTTGCGACAGCGCTTCGATGTGCGTCGACTCCGACATGCTCGCCTCCTTCGCGTTCGGCATGTTGCGTCCGGCACGCTTTCATCCTGTTCCGGACACACCTTCAGCGTCCATGGTATGAGACGCGACGGTATCTCTGGGACGCGCCCCAGGTGTCCGGCCGCGAATCGTCGGTGGACGGCGCGTTCCATCGTCCGGCGGCCGCTCGCGTCCATGGGACGCCAGGCGCCAGCGGGTCTCGGCAGTCCCGACCGATCTGCGTCGTCCGTCGCTCCGGTTGGTAACTGCAGTTGCAATCCTTGGTATCGTGCGCTATGTTCCGTGCAGAACAGTTTCCCTTCCCTCAGTTAGAGCCGCCCGGCGCGAGCGCCAGACGGCAGGTCTGGAAGATCGGTGACCGGCATCCCGATCTGGCGGCAGAAAGCCGCGGACCGTACGAGACTCAGGGGTAGACAGGGAAGGCATGGTGAGAGCCCTGGCCCGAAGGCCAGGGCTCTCCAGTCTCTTCGGACGCCGACACGCTATCCGACGCGGACAGCGTTCACCGGCCGGACCGCCAGACCGTCGGCCACCTCGGCAAGGCACGCGAGCGCCATTCCTTTCGGGAGCGCGGCCGCCCGACCCAAAGCTTGCCTGATCGCAGCAGGCTGTCCCTCAAGTATCCGTACCGCGCACTGCCCGCAGGTGCCTCGAGCGCCGCACTGGGCAGCGATAGCGATCCCGGCTTTCCTGGCGGCCTCGAGAACCGTGGTTCCCGGAGAGACCGTCACCTCGATGCCGTACGGCTCGAAGCGGACGCGGCAACCGGCCACCGTCAGCCCCTCGGAAGCAGCGCCACGCCCCAGCCGGTCCCGGTGTGCGCGGTGATCACCGGGCCTGCTTCGACCACGTGCATCTCCTCGACTTCGTAGCGCTCAAAGATCCGCTCGACGAGATACCGCGCCTTGTCTTCTGACATGGCGTGCATGACAGCGAAGACGCCCTTCGTGCGCTCGCCCATCTGCTGACCTACCCACGCGAGCGTCTTGTCGAGAGCGGCCCGCGTGCCGCGGGCGCGCCCGACGGCCTCGAACGCACCATCAACGCCAGGGCTGATCATCACCTTGAGGTCGAGGAGTCCTCCGAGGAGCGCTGCCACCTTGCCGATGCGCCCGCCCTTGGCGAGATTGTCCAGCTTGTCCAGCCCCACGATCATCTTCGCCTTTGCGCGCGCCTCTTCGAGCACCTGAAGGACGCGCGGCGCACTTGCGCCTGCCGATGCCGCCCGAGCCGCCTCGAGGACTTGGAGAGCCTCGCCCCACGCGAGGTTCCGGGTGTCGAAGACGTGCACCCGGCCTGCGAACCGCTTCGCCGCCTCGCGTGCAGACTCGACCGTGCCGGAAAGCGCCGACGAGATGTGGACGGAGACGACCTCCGGGTACCGCGCGAGGACCCGCTCGTACGCCTCGACGAACGCGCCGACAGACGGCTGCGAGGTGGTGGGGAGCTCCGGTGCGTGCGCCATCAGCTCGAAGAACTCCTTCTGCGAGACCGAGCCGTCCTTAAACGTCCGGCCTCCGACCGTCACAGACAGCGGCACGACCTCGATGTCGAAACGCTCAGCGATCTGTGGGGTGATGTCCGACGTGCTGTCGGTGACGATGCCGACGGCTCGATCTTCCATCGCACGCCCCCTACCCGAAGTTGACCATGCCGTGGGACATGCGTCTGCCGCCGATCACGTGCACGTGGAGGTGCTCCACGGTCTGCATCGCGTCAGGCCCGTTGTTGACGATGACCCGATATCCGGACTCCGCCACACCTTTGGCCTCCGCCACCTTCGGAACTGCGGCGAACAGCGCGCACGTGACCTCGGACGGAACGTCCGGACCCATCCTGTCGTAGTGCACCTTCGGGATGATGAGGGTATGCACCGGCGCTTGCGGCGCGATGTCATCGAACGCGATGACATGCTCGTCAGAGTACACCACCTTCGCTGGTATCTCACCTCGCGCGATCATGCAGAACACGCACTCGCTCACAGCCGCCCCTTTCTCTTCACGATCACTCGGCTTCCTGTGTGTCTTCAAGCTCCCCGATGAGCATGGTCACCTTCTGCTCGGCCGCCTCGAGCTTGGCACGGCACGCGCGCAAGAGGGCGACGCCACGCTCGTACCGGGTCAGGCTCTCTTCGAGCTCCAGCGTGCCGCTCTCGAGGTCGGCCACGATGCGCTCGAGCTCTGCGAGCGCGTCCCCGAACGACAGCTCGCCGGGTTCGACTGGTGCATTCGCTTCTGTCATGTGCGCTCCTTCTCGACTCCCCGCACTTCGCACGCGATACGGCCGTCAGACACGCGGACCGACAGCTCGTCTCGGGGCGCCACATCGTCGACCGACCGGACGATCCGCCCCGTCGCATCTGCATAACATACCGCATACCCACGCCCGAGCGTCTTGAGCGGCGAAAGGCCGTCCAGCCTCGCCGCGTACAAACCGACCTGCCGCTTCGGTTCGTCGAACAGACGCGGGCCTGCGCGCATGAGGTCGCGCTCGCCGAGCGCGTAGCGCGAACGGGCACGCTCGAGCGCGCACATGCTCGCGTCCGCGAGCGAGCGACGCATCGCATCGAGGCGATCGTGCTCACGCGCGATGCGTGCAGGCAGCGCCGCTGCAAGTCCAGAGGCGGCATCGTCGAGCGCTTGCATCCAGCTCGACAGCACGCTCCTCGGATCGGAGATGGGGCGTTTCTGGGCGACGATCTCGAGGCGATGCCGCTGCCGCTGGACGCCGTGCCGGAGCGCGCGCGCAAGCAGCCGCTGCTGCTCGTCGAACCGCTTCAGGACTTCCGCGGCCGAGGGGGCCGCTGCCTCAGCGGCTGCCGTCGGCGTCGAAGCGTGGACGTCGGCGACCAAGTCGGCGATCGACACGTCCGGCTCGTGCCCGATACCGGTGACCACGGGCACCGGGCACGCCCGGATCGCCCGCGCGACGCGCTCGTCGTTGAACGGCATCAGGTCTTCGTACGAGCCGCCGCCCCGGCACAGGATGACCACGTCCACGCCCGGTTCTTCGCCGATGCGCCGCAGCCCCTCGACGATCGCATCGACCGCCCCGTCCCCTTCCACCTGCACGCCCGCGATGACGACCTCCGCCGCCGGGTACCGACGCTTGAGCGTCCGCAGGACGTCGTGCACGGCCTTGCCGCGCGGCGACGTGACGACGCCGATACGGTCGGGGTACGGCGGCAGCGACCGCTTGATGGCCGCAGACATCAGCCCTTCGGCCTCGAGCCTCCGAGCGAGGGCAGCCACCTGCATCCGCAAGACGCCTTCACCAGCTGGCGCCATGCTCCGGACCTGGAACTGCATGCGACCCTTCTGGACGTATACCGTGAAGGTCCCGACCGCCTCGACGAGCATGCCCTGCCGAAGCTCGAATCCGCACGCCTCATACGCGTCGCGCCACATCAAGCACGGCATCGCCGCCCGGTCGTCGGCGAGCGTGAAGTACACGGCCTTGTAGCCGGGCTTCGAAGTGGCCTCTGTGACCTCGCCGATCACGCGCACGGCGATGGCATCGAGCGCTGCTTTCGCGAGAGAAAGCGCCTCAGACACGGAGAGCGCCTTGTCGTTCACGCCTCGTCACCGTCCTCCCGCTTCACGGCGCCCCTCTCGACCGGCGTGGCTGCCACGCCGCCTTCGGACACGCTGAGCGCTATCTCGCCGCGAAGCAGCCCTTCGAGCTCGGCACCCACCATCGCGTGCCGCCATCCGTGCGCGAGCGGGCTCTCTCGGTCGCCTTCCGCGAAGGCCTCGAGATCGGAGCGGGTGGCTATCAGCGTCGGCGCAACGCCGTGCGCCCGGGCCCGAGCGCGAACGAGCGCTGCCATGAGGTCGACGACCTCTGCCGAGACGGTGCGGCGCGACGATGGCCGCTCGATGACCGGCCACAGCTCGCGCGGCGTGGCCAGCCCCCGCTCGACCGCCTCGATGATGGCGCGACCATGACGCCGGACGACTTGCTCGGACAGACCGCGGACGCCCACGAGATCCGCCTCACGTTTCGGCGCTCTGCGAGCGATCTCCACGAGCGTCTCGTCAGGAACGAGCCACCGTTTGGGGATGTCTCGTCGCTGCGCCTCACGCTCACGCCATGCGGCTAGCTCGCGCAGCACAGCGAGCGACGATCCTCTCAGCGAGGACGCTCGCTTCACGCGCAGGTACTGCTTCTCGGGGTCGACAGCGTAGGTAGCGGGATCGGCCATGCGCTCGAATTCGTCTGCAAGCCACGCCATCCGTCCTGCGGACTCGAGACGCCGCCTCATCTCCCGGTACAGCGGGATCAAGTAGCGCACGTCGTCGAGCGCGTACTCGACCTGCTCGGGAGCGAGGGGCCGCGCCGACCAGTCCGTGTAGCGCTGGGACTTCTCGAGCGTCACGCCCAGCACTGACGCCACCACGTCCTGATAGCTCGCCTGCGCAGCGAACCCGGCGAGCGTCGCCGCTACCTGCGTGTCGAACACCGGTGCTGGGGGTGCGCCGAACACGCGGTTCAAGATCTCGATGTCCTGCCCGCCGGCGTGGAACACCTTCGTCACCGCAGCGTCCCGCATGAGCGGCGCGAGCGGCGCAAGGTCGACGCCTGCGAGCGGGTCGACCGCCACCGCCTCTCGCTCTGTCGCGAGCTGCAGCAGGCACAGGCGCGGGTAGTACGTGCGCTCGCGCATGAACTCGGCGTCGACGGCGAGCGCGCCAGCGCCGGCCGCACGACCGACGAACGATGCAAGCGCTTCGGTGGAATCGATGAGCACGGTCGCCTCACGGGTCAGGTGACGTAGAATCCGTTGAGAGTGTACCGTAACCCTGTGACAGGACGCGCATGGACGTTCTCGTGATCGCCAATCTGCGCTCCGGCTCCTCGGATGTCCGGCTCCTGGAATTCGCTGACGCGCTCACCCGCTCTGGGGCGTCGGTGACGATGCGGCTCGTCGCCCCGCACACGCCCGCGGAGTCGCTTGTCCACGATGCTGCGTCGTTCGACAGGATCGTCGCTGCGGGAGGTGACGGGACCGTCTCATCGGTGCTCCACGCCGTGCGCGACCGCGACGTGCCGGTCGCGATCCTCCCCTCCGGCACAGCCAACCTCAGCGCGCGCAACCTCGGGCTGCCGAGCGACCCCCGTGCGCTCGCGGATCTTGCGCTTCACGGGCCGGTGTCGCGGTTCGACCTCGGCGAGATCGCCGTCGGCGGCGCGGTGCACAGCTTCTTCGTGGTCGCGGGCGCAGGCTTCGACGCGCAGATCATGGCAGGCGCCGAGCCCATGAAGCCGATCATCGGCGAGGGCGCGTACATCCTGTCAGCCCTGCAGGCCGCGCGGACCTGGCCGTCCACGCTCATCCTCACGCTCGACGGCAGGAAGATGGTCACTGAGGGCACGGCCGTGCTGCTCGTCAACCTTGCCCGCATCCAGTTCGACCTTTCGCTCGTCCACGAAAGCGACGCGACCGACGGCGTGTTCGAGGTCGTGGTGATGAAGACGCGCACGCTCGCAGACCTCGTGCCGACGATCTGGGCGGCGCTGCTCGACCGGCTCGCCTCCTACCCGGATCGCCCTGGCTTCGAGGTGCACACGGCCCATGAGGTCGAGCTCATCGCCGAACCACCGCTGCGCGTGCAGCACGACGGCGAGGTAGACGCACCGACGCCGTTCTCTGCCCGGGTCCTGCCGAACGCTGCGCTCGTCGTCGTGCCGGAGGCTCACTCCCGCGTCTGAACGAGCGTGCCGAGCGGGACCTGCGGGAACAGCTCGAGGACGTCTTTGTTGTACATCCGGATGCACCCATGTGACGCTTTCGTGCCGATCACCCACGGCTGGTTCGTCCCGTGGATGCCGTACGCCGTGTACACATAACGCACTGAGTCGCCGCTTCCCACTCGCCGGAACAGCCGCATCTTGCGCGGACCGTACACGCTCGCAGGGTCGGTGTAGTACTTGGCACCGACTTTCCACATCGCGACGGGAGTCTCCATCCCTGGCCTCCCGATGGCGATCGGATACGACTTCACGAGAACGTCGCCCTTCACCCAGTACAGCCGGAAATCAGACTTGTCGATGACGATGCTCGTCGCTGCAGGGTACGCTAACCGGCGGTACCGTGCGGCCGACTGCGTCGTCGTACCGCGCTGGGAGACAGCCACCGCGCGCAACGCCTCGCCGTCGCTCGGCATCGCGACGGCGCCGAAAACGACGGTCGAGAACGGGGCCGCCGCCTTTTCGGCGATCAAGGTGGCGCCTCGGTACAGCCGCACACGGGCGGTGTTCACGCCGGTACGTACGCTCACGTTGGCCTTTTTCGCGACGAGCGAGCCTGATTTCGGCGTCGTGATCGCAGGAGCATGCGGGGCGCCTTGAAGCTCGCCTGCCACCGCCTGCGGAACCGCGCTTGTTCCGCCGACGATGGTCACGGTCGTCACGGGAGGATCGCTCGCGGAGACGCAGCGGGCGGTCTGCTCTGGGACGCCGGTCGCGCTCACGAGCAGCAGCGGGCCGCCGCCACGAGCGCCGAGCTGCGCGGAAGCGACGGCGTCAGCGACGGTGCGCGCGATGATCGCGGAGCCGGTCCGAGCTCCCCCGAGCTTCCAGACCGCAGTGGCAGCGGCAGCAGCGGTTCCATATCGGTCGGCGCCCCACCACCGTTCCGTCGCACCCACTGCCTGTGCGGCTTCGTCAGACACCACGCCGGGGCCGCCGAGCACGACAACTTCCATAGGGTCCAGCGAAGCTAGCCGCGCTGCCGTGGCGCCGGGAACCGAGTCGCGGGCCACGTACAGCACCGGCACGCGGAGCGCCGCTCCAGCGTTCGCAGCGGCAAGCGCGTCCACGAGCCCTCGCGACGGCTCACCGTTCGCGATAAGCACACGGCGACCGCCGTCCGTGGTGGACGAAGCGACGACCGAAGCGACTGCTGCCGCAGTGCCGTACCGGTCGGAACCGAAGACCCGCGTGGTCTCCACCGATCCGCCGAACTCGGCGGCGACCCGTGCCAGACAGGCATCCGAGATGGAGCCCGGACCACCAACGGCCACGACGGGGACCGTTCCGACATGAGAGGCGACGGCGCGGAGCACAGAGGTCGCAGGTGCGGGCACGCCGTCCCGGCGCACCAGCACGAGCGGAGCGTGCAACACGCTGGTGAGCGTGGATGCTGCGAGCGCATCGCTCAGCGCCGTATCTTCACCAGAAGCGATGATGACGGCACGGACGCCCTCCCAGTTCGGGAATGCCGCCTCAGCAACCGCAGCGGCCGTCGCGAAGCGGTCCACGCCCGCGATGCGCTGTGTGGTCACGCACACGTCGCCGCCGTCGTACGCGCCCCATGCCGCCACCGGAGCAGCGGCCAGCACAGCACAGATCGACCCGAGCACCGCCGCTCGAACTGCCCACAGTCGCATGCAGCCACGCTCCCCCGTCGCATCGTTGCACCAACGATAGCACGAACCGCTGACGAGTTCGGCGGAAACGCAAACGGCCCCGGAAGATCCCGGGGCCGAGCTCGTTTGATGGTGGGCGCTGTAGGATTTGAACCTACGACCCCTTCCGCGTCAAGGAAGTGCTCTCCCCCTGAGCTAAGCGCCCGTCTGTCAAGGACAGCGACGCATATTGTATCAGCAACCGGCGTGTGCGCCACCCTGAATTTCATCGACTTCTCACCTTGCGCGCTACCACCCGCGTTGCTAGACTACGCGTTGCGCGCGGACGTGGCTCAGTTGGTAGAGCACAACCTTGCCAAGGTTGGGGTCGCGGGTTCGAGTCCCGTCGTCCGCTCCAGACGACCGTTCGGAAGGTTGGTCCGAGGCCGAGGTGGGCCCACGCGGGCCAACCTTCTCGATTGATAGCCCGATACGCGTGGCGACGTCGCCAAGTGGCAAGGCAGGGGCCTGCAAAGCCCTTATCCCCGGTTCGAATCCGGGCGTCGCCTCCAGACATGAAAGCCCCGGCGCACGCTGTGCCGGGGCTTTTCTCTACACCCCGTACTTGATCTGGATGCGCCGCGCCTGCTCCAAGCGGTGAAGACCGCGAGCGAGCGCTTCAGGGTCCTGGATGTTCTCGACGGCCCACTTGACGATCTCGCGTGGAACCAGCGGATAGCGCTTCCGCGCCTGCGATAGGGTCATGGCCTGCTCCTTCACTGCTACGACTGAGACTGCAACTGCTGCTACGATGACCCGCCTTCTCCTGGATTGTGCTCCGCGCGGCGCCTCGCGTCAAGCGCATTCACGCGCGCCACGGCTTGAAGAGCTCGTGCGGGAAGCCGAGCACGTCGAGGACCTTGCCCACCACGAAGTCCACCATGTCGTCGACGCTCTTCGGCATCGTGTAGTACGCCGGCATCGCAGGCACGATCGCTGCACCTGCTTCGGCCAGCGTCGTCAGGTTGCGCAGGTGGATGAGATGAAGCGGCGTCTCTCGCGGAACGAAGACGACCGGCCGCCGCTCCTTGAGCGCGACGTCCACCACGCGCTCCGCCAGATCGCTCGCCAACCCTGCTGCCGACGAGGCAACGAAACCCATGGACGCCGGCACCACGATGACCGCATCGAGCGCATTGGACCCGCTCGCCACCGGGTCGAACAGGTCAGCGTCATCTGCGACGCGCAGGCGCGCAGACGGCTTCAGGTCCAGGAACCGTCCGAGGGATGCGGCCTTGTCGCGCCCTTCCAGCGAGAGGCCCACCTCATGCCTGGCCACGGCCTCGCCGGTCGGTGTGAAGATCGCCACCACGTCGGCCCCGCCGTCTGCAAGCTGCTGTATGGTGCGCAGCCCGTATGCGGAACCCGACGCTCCCGTCACGATCACCGCTGCCCGCTCGATGCCCGCCATCGTTCACACCCCGATCAAGACGTCTGCCAGCGCTCCTGCGAACACCACGATCGCGATGACGCCGTTCGTCGTGAAGAACGCCGCGTCGACCCTGCTCAAGTCCTCATGGCTCACGATCGAGTTCTCGTACCAGAGCAGCCCCGCCGCGATGGCGACGCCGACGAACCAAAACGCTCCCGCTCCGACAAGGACGCCGGCCGCCGCGAGCAACAGCACGGTCAGCACGTGGAGCGCCTTCGTCTGACGCAACGCGCGTGGAACACCGATGTCTGCCGGCATCGAATGCACCTTGTCGCGGCGATCGCACTCGACGTCCTGCGTGGCGTAGATGATGTCGAACCCGGCGGTCCACAGCGCGACTGAGACCCCCATCAGCCACGGCGCGGGATGGTTGGCTGGGGCTCCGATCGCGAGCCACGCGCCCACCGGCGCGAGTCCGAGGCACATCCCGAGCCAGTAGTGGCACAGGGCAGTGAATCGCTTCGTGTACGGGTAGACCGCGAACGCGATGAGCGGTATCGGTGCCAGCGGCCGCACCACCGGCGCAAGCTGCCACACGCCGACGAGGTAGAGCGCCAGCATCGCTGCAGCGAACAGCCACAGCTCCCACGCCTTCACGAGACCGGCGGGCACCGCCCTGTTCGCGGTGCGCGGGTTTCGCGCGTCGATCTCCTTGTCGATCGCGCGGTTCAGCACGAAGGCGAATGCGCGCGCGCCGACCATCACGACCGTGATCCACGCAAGGGACGACCACGTCGGCACGAGCGTCGAGAGCCCCTTGCCCCACGGAAGATGGACGGCCCGGACCTGCGGAGGCAACGGGGCATCGGACGTCCACGCGATCGCCAGCCGCTGCCCGACGAAGGCCGCGACATCCGCGCGCACCCTTTGCCACACCTCAGAGCGCGCGAACCCTGCCAGCGACGCACCGTACAGCGCCCCCACGTACGCGTACGGGAGCGCGAAGATCGAGTGCTCGAACTTCACGAGTTCGGCGAACAACTTCACTTTGTCGAGCGCTCTACGCATCGAGTCCCAGCCCTTCCCAGAGCTCGTCGATGCGCGCCTTGACCTCAGGGCTCATCTCGAGCGCGTCCGGCCACTCGCGCAGGTGCCCCTCGCCAGGAAGCGGCTTCGTCGCGTCGATGCCCATCTTGAAGCCGAAGCTCTCGTAGTTGCTCGAGTGGTCCAGACGGTCGAGCGGGCCTTTGCTCACCAGCACGTCCCTGCTCGGATCCACGTTGTTGAAGCATCGCCACGCCACTTCCGAGTAGTCGTGGCAGTCCACGTCCTCGTCGACGACGATGACGAACTTCGTGAACATCATCTGGCCCATGGACCAGGCGAAGTTCATCACGCGGAACGCCTGGCCCGGGAACTCCTTCTTGATCTGGAAGATCGCGCAGTTGTGGAACACGCCTTCCAGCGGCAGGTCGTAGTCGATGACCTCGGGCATCATGGCCTTGATCACGGGCAAAAAGAGCCGCTCGGTCGCTTTGGCCATGTAGCAGTCCTCCATCGGCGGTCGACCGACGATCGTGGCCGGATACAGCGGGTCTGAACGCATGGTGATGGCGTCGACGTGAAGCACGGGGAAGTCGCCCGCCAAAGAGTAGTAGCCCGTGTGGTCGCCGAAGGGACCTTCTGTCTTGAGCTCGCCGATGCGCACGTGGCCCTCGAGGACGATCTCCGCATGCGCGGGAACGAGCAGGTCGTTCGTCACGCAGCGGACGACCTCTACTGGCTCGCCGCGCAGGATCCCGCTGAACAGGTATTCGTCGATGATGGGCGGAACAGGGGCCGTGGCCGAGTAGATGGTCGCCGGGTCGGCGCCGAGCGCTACGGCGACCGGCATTCTGTCGTGACCTGCAGCGGCCCACTCGCGCAGGTTCTTGGCCCCGTCGTGGTGTTCGTGGATGTGCAGCCCGGTGGTGCGCTCATCGAAGACCTGCAGCCGGTACATCCCGACGTTGAGCCGCCCTGACAGGGACATCGTCACGACGAGCGGCAGCGTGACGAACGGTCCGCCGTCGCCAGGCCACGTCGTGAGCACAGGAAGGGCGCCGAGATCCACCTCAGCGCCCCGCAGCACGACCTGCTGCACCGGCGCTTTGGACTGCTTGACTTCCCTCGGACCGGAAGCGGCCAGGTCTTTGAGGCCGAGCAGGGCGTCCAGCTTGCCCTTGAGCGACGCAGGGGCGTCGAGCGGCACCAAGTCCATCAGCTGACGGGCCTTCGCGTCCAAGTCCTGCCAGCTGCCTGTCTTCGGCTCCACTCCAAGCGCCCATGCCATGCGCTCATAGGACCCGAACAGGTTCATCACCACGGGCATGCCGAACGTCCGCCCCGATGCGCGGTCGACCGGGCGCTCGAAGAGGAGCGCTGGACCGTGGCGCTTGCTCACGCGATCCGCCACTTCCGGAATCTCGAGGCGCACGTCAAGCTCCACCGGCACCCGCTTGATCTGGCCAGAGCTTTCGAGCAGCGCGATGAAATCGCGCAGGTCACGGAACGCCATCGTCCCTCCTCAGTCCTCGAGTCCGAGCACGTCCGGCAGCTCCACGAAGGTTCGTATGGTCGCACATGCGGCCATCGCAGGCATCACGTCGCTGCCGGTTCGCTGGATCAGCACCGGCGTCATCCCGACCGCTCGCGCGCCAAGAACGTCCGCGTAGTGATGATCGCCCACGTGGACGGCCTCCTCTGGAGCGACACCGAGCCGCTCGCACGCGAGGACGAAAACGCGGGGGTCGGGCTTCCGCAAGCCGACGTCTGCGGAGGACACCACGACGTCGAACATCCCACCGAGCCCGAGACCTTCGATGAGCGATGCAAGCCGTCTGTCCCAGTTCGAGATGATGCCCGTCATGATGCCTGCATCGCGCAGCGCCGTCACTGCAGGCGCGACGTCGGGATACGGGCGCCACCTGCCTGGCTTGCCGAACTCATCGTACACGCGTCGTGCAATGACCGGTGCTTGATCTGCGATTCCGAGCCGCTCGCACAGCAGCGAGTACATGCCCACCCACACCGAGGATGTCTCCTCCTCGTCGGTCCAGAAGGTATCGTCGGCACGGTAGCGGTCCTCGTAGTAGGCGTCCACGAGCGGCATGAGCGACTCGATCGCTTCCAGGTCCGCGGAATGACCAAACTCGCTCAAGACCTCTTGGCACACGCTCGACACGCTCGGATACGGCTGAAGAAGCGTGTTGCCGACGTCGAAGAATACGGCTCGCGGTCGCATCACTCGAGATAGGTGACCGCGTCGCGACGCCGCTCGGTGGGTATGGGCTCCTCGGCAGGCACGCCCACCAAGACGAGCCCTGCGAGCACGCGGTCGTCAGCAACGCAGAGTGCGGCTTTCACCTCGTCGATCACCCAGCGAGGAGCCGTGATGCAGCACGCTCCGAAGCCGAGGTCGGTAGCGCGGAGCATGAGGTTCTCGATGGCGGCTCCAGCAGCCACGAGACGGTTTGTGCGCTCCACATCGTCTTCGCTGTCTGGAACAGACACGCCGATCACGACGGGGGCGTTCCCGAGATCGGCGTAGAACTCCGCCGCCTTCTCCAACTGGCCGGCAGGCAGAATGCTCGCGTACTCCTCGAGGAAGCGCGTGGACTGCGCGACCGCTTCCCCCACGGCCTTGCGCGCGGTTCCGAGCGCCACGTGGAAGTGCCACGGCTGAGAGTTGAGAGGGGACGGCGCGCTGGTGGCCGCATCGATGAGGTCATCGATAACGCTCGTCGCGATCGGCTCTCCCGTGTACAGCCGGATCGAGCGTCTGCGTTTCAACACTTCAGCGAGCTCCACGTGACACCTCCGCACCTCGTGGCCGTACTGACGACAGCATATCACGGGCGATGCGCGATGCTCGTCCGTCGATCCACGTGTTTCTCGAGCCGGACGGAAGTCCCGCCGCCCTCGCACGTTGTGAACTCGACGCGGTCCATCAGCGCTCGCATGAACATCACGCCGCGACCCGAGGCAGCGTAAAGGTCCGACGACTCCGGCAACGTTCCGTCGAATCCGCACCCCTGATCCGAAACGACGATCGCGACGCGGTCTTCGTAGACCTCTACGACGACCCCGACGGTGTCGGATCTGCCGCCGGGCGAGCCGTGCCGCATCGCGTTCGCGAGCGCCTCGCCGACAGCCACTCGGATGTCGAACATCGTCGACTCGGGGATGTCGAGTCCGGCGATAAGCTCGATCACCCGCTGACGCGCCGTAGCGAGCTGGGCGGTATCAGCTGGGAATGACAGCCCCTGCTCCCACGACGGCTCCTGAGCAGTCGGCGCAATCTCCAGCGAGGAAAGGGCCTCATGCTCGTCCGATGCGGTCGAGACCACGGGCGCGACGCGAAGAAGACCTGACAGTTCAAGGATCCGCCCCACATCGGGGCTCGCGCCGGCCAACACCAGCCTCCCGTCACGCGGCTCGAGCACCCTGTTCAGCCACACCAAGAGCGCGATGCACGAACTGTCCACGTACGCGACCCCGGACAGGTCGAGCACCACGTTGCGGCAGCCGCGCTCGATGGCTTTGCTCAGTGCCTCTCGGACTGCGGAGGCGACCGTCACATCGAGATCTCCCTCGAGACGCGCCACGCAGGTGGAATCGCTCTCATACCTCAGATCGACCATCATCGCCGTTCTGGCCTCGGCTGCTCGTACGCGATGGTGTTTCCCCGCGCTTCAGCCGCGGTAAACGACCCAGCCCCAAGATAGCCGACCGCGAGGATCGCAGCGTCATCTCGCAAGGCGCCCCCCGTGTACCTCTGCACTGCTCCGAGCAGCTCCTCGGGGAGCGAAGCTGCGCCTCTGGAGCGCCTCAAGACGCGCCGGATCCGCTCCTCACCGAACAGCCGACCGTTGCGCCTAGCCTCGCTCACGCCGTCCGTATACAAGAGCACCTGGTCTCCGCAACGCAATACCACGGAAGCCTCGTCGTACTGCGCCCCGCTGACGGCCCCCACCAATGGACCGGTCGTGCCGAGCCGTACGATGCTACGCTCTGAAGACCGCCACAGGAGCGCAGGCGGATGGCCTCCGTCCGCCCACAAGAGCGTCCCGGTGCGAAGGTCCAGCATGCCGAGCCAGATCGTGAATATGTCGTTCGCATCGCCGCTTGCGTGAACCGTCTCGTTCAGCGCCTCAAGGATCTCCTTCGGACCCGCGCCCGCCGCCACCATCCCGCGCACCATGAACCGGATCATGGATGTCTTCGTCGCTGCCTCGACGCCTTTGCCGCACACGTCCGCGATGACGAACGCCACGCGCCCGTCAGGTGCAGCGAACACGTCGTAGTAGTCACCGCCGATTCGGGCGATCCCCTCAGCAGGCACATACGCCGCGCCGAGATCGAGGCCGTCGTAGCGCGGAAGCCGATCCGGGAGGATGCTCGACTGCAGCACGTGCGATACCTCGTGCTCGCGGGCGAACAGCTCGGCGGTGTCGATGGCAAGCGCGGCGTGGGAGGCGAACGTGCTCAGCAGATCCGCGTCGGCCTTACCGAACTTGCCGGGCTGCGCGCCAAGCGTCACCAGCACCCCGATGGCCTTCCCGCGAGCCACAAGCGGCACCAGCAACGCCGAATGCAGCCCCCTCTTCAGCGCCGCGCGCGAGAAGGCCGTGCCGATGTCCTCGAGGCGTGACACGAGCATGACCTGCTGGGTCTGCAGCACGGCACCAGGCAGGTCCTCATCGGCCCGGCACGTGTGGTCGAGCATCACTTGGTCGAGCACGCCGCGCGCCATCGAGACTTCCAGCACACGCCGGTCCTCGTTCCGCCTCATGAGCATCACGGTGTCGGCATTGAAGATCTTCTGCACGACGTCGAGGACCCGGCTCAAGACGACGTTCACTTTCAGCGAGGAAGACACGACCTGTGAGACGCGGAACACCGTCTCGAGGCTTGTCGCGCGGTCTTTCGCCTCCTTGAACAGCCGGACGCGCTCAACGGCCAGCGCGGCCTCCTTGCCGATAGTCCCCGCGATACGCATGCATCGCTCATCCACCACGAATGAGTGGTCCGGCGTGCCCGTCACAACCATCCCCATGAGATGGCCGTCGAGCGCAGCATACGAGACGAGGGCCGTAGCGAGGGGCTGGCGTTGCAACCACGCGGTGATGCGCTCGTCACCGTCGTCCGAACGCAAGACGAACACGCCGGAAGCGAGCCCTGCGATATCTTCTCCTGACAAACGCTGCTCGATGAGCTCGACGAGGTCCGCGATCGAGTCACAGCGCTGCTCCTGTCCATCTTCCTCCCGCAGACGCTCGTCAAGCCAGGCGCTCGACCAGCGCATCCCGA
Organism: Parvivirga hydrogeniphila; assembly: GCF_023371205.1. Classification (NCBI taxonomy): domain Bacteria; kingdom Bacillati; phylum Actinomycetota; class Coriobacteriia; order Anaerosomatales; family Anaerosomataceae; genus Parvivirga; species Parvivirga hydrogeniphila. The sequence continues at coordinate 933,487 of NZ_JAMCCO010000001.1, read as the reverse complement.
GCGACACCGCTTGGCAGGTCGCCACCTTCTCGAGGGCGGACGCGAGGTCGGGCTCCTCTACGAGCATCTGAGCGGCTTGCTGCAAAGCCTCCGCCTCGACCCGCGCCCGCCGCTCCCGTTCGAAAAGGCGCGCCTTCTCCAGAGCAAGAGCGGCCTGCGACGCGAACGAGCTCACCAGCTCTATCTCGGCCGCAGAGAACGGCCGCTCACGCGTCCGCGAGACGGCGAGCACGCCGACGGCTCCTCCCGAGGCCCGCAACGGCACCGCGAGCGTCACAGACCCATCCGCCTCGGCCGAACGCTCGCCGCCGAACAGCGCATCCAGCCCGCCCTCGATGACCCTCGCATCACGAGCATCCGACATATCCGGCAACGCCGTGGACTCGAACTCGAGCAGCGACCCGTCCTCCTGGCCAGTATGCCCGCGATAGGCAGCAACTCTCATGGAGCTCGATGCATCGCCCTCAGCGTCTGCAAGCAGCACCGCCACGTCACATGCTCCGAGGAGGTGTATGACTGCGCGCGCAACGTTCTCCGCGACCTCGCGCGGCTCCTCTGTCCGCGCGAGCACCCGAGCCGACTCCTGGAGACGGTTCAGCCGCATCGCGACGAGGTTGAACGACTCCAGCAGACGACCGACCTCGTCTCCGCGGTCGACAGCGACGGGGTCCAGGACCGCGCCCTGCGCTGCAGCGCGAGCGCGCGATTCCAGCGCACGCAGTGGCCTGACGAGCCACGAGAAGGCGGTCGCAGCGACCACGACGACGAGGACCAAGACCCCCACGTACACGATGATGGCCGGCCGCAGGGCGCTCCACGTCTCGCTCATCGCGGCGCCAGAAGGCTCCAACACCACGACGTCCCACGCCAGGCCGGGCACGCCTGCGACACGGCCCAGGTACCCCTCCATGCGGCCGCGTGACGCAGATGTGGCTGTCACTCGCGCATCGTTCGAATCGTCGACCTTCTCGATCTTGAATTCGGCATCTTCGAGACCCGCGAGGGAGCCCGCCCAGAAGATGATGCGACCGTTTCCGTCTCGGATGAATGCCACGGGCGAGCGCGCCGTTGCCGCGATCTGCTCCAAGGTGCTCTGTATACGATCCGTTGCGACCTGCGCGATGAGCACGCGACCGGCGCTTCCGGAAGATCCCGACCAGCACACGACCCTCAACCCGGACTCGTCGACGAGCCACTCGCTCCTGCTCCCTGCTGCGGCGAGGCGCTCCGACCACGATGCGATGGCAGACGGCGCCGGCGTACCGGTCGCTGGATACGCCGCTATCACGGTCCCTGAAGTCTCAGCGAGAGCCAGATGGGAGAGATACGTCCCGTTGTCGAGGAGCGCTACGCCAAGCGCGAGCTTCGCCTGCGGAGCGGCGCCAGCGGCTACCTCGCTTCGATCAGCCAGCGCCCGCGCGAGCCGGTACGCCGTCTGCAGATGTGACGCCGCTTCCAGGCGCAGGATGTCCCGATACGCACCAACGCGCGCCGCCTGCTCCGATTTCATCACCCGGTACACGCCGAGAGCGGCCGTCGCACCAAGCAGCAACGTCGTAGCAAGCGCAAGCGCTGCGGCGATGCGCGTATACCTCGCAGCAAGGCTGTCTCGGCTCAGAATCGCAGGTCTCACAGGACGCCCGTCCGGTCCATGATGCCAACGACGACGTTCCCATCGTAGTGCAACGGCTCTACGGCGTCACCTGACGCACGGGCCGCCTATCCGATGGTGCCCAAGAAAGGAAAGACCCGCACGAGAACGCCCGAGATGCGTCCGAGCTGGCCGGTCGCGATGAGGACGCCCATCACGACGAGCACGCTTCCCGAGATGCGCGAGATCGCGAGCGAGTGCTTGCCGAGCGCTCTGAGCACGCGTTCAGCACGACCGAACAGCGCGGCAGTGAGAACGAACGGCACGCCGAGCCCTGCCGAGTACGCTGCGAGGAGAACGGCCGCCCTCCCGGCGTCTCCGGTCTGCGCTGCCATGCCGAGGATGACGGCGAGGATCGGTCCGACGCACGGGGTCCACCCGAGCCCGAACGCTGCGCCCATGACGAGCGCTGCGGCCTTCCCGAAACGCCGGCTCTTCGCGAGGTCGGCGCGGAACTCCCGGTACAGCCACGGCACGCGGATCACGTCCATCATGAGCACCCCGAAAACGGCGACCACGACGCCGGCGATCACCGCAAGGACCCGCTTGTAGGAGCCGATCGCAGGGCCGAGCGTCTGCGATGCCGCACCGGCCGCAAGCCCCAGCAGAATGAAGACCGCGCTGAAGCCGAGGACGAACATCAGGCTCGGAACGATCACCTCGGAGGCGCGCCGCTCGCCTGCCTTGAGATCGGAGGCAGAAAGCCCGGTGATGAACGACAGGTACCCTGGGATCAGGGGCAACACGCACGGCGCGATGAACGACAGTGCGCCCCCCGCGAACGCGGCGAGCAGACCGACCTGTTGACCCATCCGGAGCCTCCGTTTCCCGCATCGGTGCGGTGGTGCGCACAGATTATACCCCGGCGGGTATGGCTTGTGTAGGTATCACTCGGGAGCCGAGGCCTCGTAGCCCGCAGACCGGATCGCCTCCACGATGGCCTGCACGTCGACCCGCGCTGGGTCGTACGTCACGGAGGTCGCCTCGGCGCTTCGGTCGGCTTTCGCAGAGATCACTCCATCAAGGTCTCCCAGCGTCAGCTCGATCAGGGACTCGCACGAACGGCAGTGCATCCCGCGCGTCGGGATCTCGACGCTCACCGTCTCAGCCACGCTCTCTCCTCTTCGTCGTTCGGGCTTCCGCATTCTTCGACGCCCATCGAGGCGCCGCAGTAGGGGCACATGCGCCAATCGCGCAATACCGCCTGGCCGCAGGACGGACACTCCTTGAGACCTGGTCGCCGCCTCTCGCCGCTCCTGAGGCCGCCCCGCGTGGCGGCAGCAGTTCCCGCCACCAACGCTACCACAGCGACAGCCACGGCCGCACCGCCCGAAGACAGGCCAGCAGCACCGCATCGCTCCTGGAACCACGGTTGGCCAGCAGCGACGACGAGCAGCGACACGGCGATGACTGCGGCGATCGCGATGCTTAGAGCCCTCAGCACGCCGCTCCGATCCACGCGCATCTCCTACGGCCCATGCCCCATGCAACCGGCGTGCCAACGCGTTGCAGGCAGAGCAGACGCGCTACAGGCCGAACCGCTGCATTCTGGCCTCCAGTGTCTTGGCTGTCAGGCTCAGGAGCTTCGCGGCACGCGGAACGTTGCCACCGGTCCGCTCCAGGGCCTGCGTGATGAGATCCATCTCGACTTCTTCGAGGTTCACGCCCTCGTCAGGAAGCGTGAAGCGACGCTCGCCGCCTTGCAGCGCCACACCCGACCTGATCTCTGCCGGCAGGTCCTCGACACCGATCGAATCGCTTCGTGAGAGGATCACCATCCGTTCGACGGTGTTCTCGAGCTCGCGAACGTTGCCGGGCCACTTGTACTCGACGAGCGCTCGCATCGCGTCCGGTGTTATCTTCCGGTCTCCAGCACGAATCTTCTCCAGGAAGTGCGCGATGAGGCGAGGGATGTCTTCCGGGCGGTCGCGCAGCGGCGGAAGAACGATCGGGACCACGTTCAGGCGATAGTAGAGGTCCTCCCGGAACGAACCATCAGCGATCAGCTGCTGGAGGTCGCGGTTCGTCGCCGCCACGACGCGCACGTCGACCTCGATGCTGCGCGTTCCGCCGAGCCGTTCGAAGACCCGCTCCTGGAGAACGCGCAAGAGTTTGACCTGGACGGCCGGCGAGATGTCACCGACCTCGTCCAGGAAGATCGTCCCGCCGTTTGCGAGCTCGAACCGGCCGGGCTTGGCCTGCAATGCGCCGGTGAACGCGCCTTTCTCGTACCCGAACAGTTCGCTCTCGAGCAACGTCTCCGGGAGCGCCCCGGCGCTTACCGACACGAACGGACGCTGGGCCCGATCTGAGAGCTGGTGGATGGCTCGCGCGATCAGCTCCTTGCCGGTCCCTGACTCGCCGTAGATCATCACCGTCGCGCTCGTCGGAGCGACTTTCCGGACCGTCTCCAGAACCGACAGCATCGCCGGCGAGCCAGCCACGATGCCCTCGATGTCGTACTCTTTGCCGACTTCGGCGCGCAGACGCTCGACCTCGGCAGCAAGCTCTCCGGTCCGCAGCGCCTTGTCGATGACAAGCTTGAGCTCTTCGAGGTCGAACGGCTTCGAGAGGTACTCTGTCGCGCCTGCCTTCATCGCCTCGACGGCGGTCTGCACGTTCCCGTGCGCTGTGAGCATGATGATCGGGAAGGTGAAGCCCTTCCCGCGGACGCGACGAAGCACCTCCATGCCGTCCGGGGCAGGCATCTTGTGATCGAGCACCATCAGGTCCGGCGCGTTCTCCGAGACCTCCGTCATGGCTTGCTTGCCGTCAGCCGCCTCTGAGATCTCGTACCCTTGGGCCCTGAGCGCTTCTGCAAGCACCCAGCGCATGTTCTTTTCGTCGTCGACGATGAGAACGCGTTTGCCCACCTCAGTCCTCCGATCCTGTGGCTGCCGGGAAGTAGACGGTGAACGACGTCCCCTCGCCCACGCGAGAGGCGACTTCGATGTACCCGTCGTGGTCGTCCACGATGCGGTGGACCATCGTCAACCCGAGCCCTGTCCCATCATCTTTAGTGGAGTAGAACGGGTCGAAGATCTTCGGCAGCTCGGCCTCAGGGATGCCCGGTCCGTCGTCTTCGACACGGATAGCGACGAAGCCCCCGTCTGCGCGTGCGCTTAGAGAGATGCTGCCACCGCGCCCCTGCATCGCCTGCACAGCGTTCGAGATGAGGTTGACGAACACCTGCTTCATCTGGTCGGGGTCAGCGCGCACGTACGGGATGTCCGGCGGGATATCGTACGAGATCGAGACGTGCGCCTCTCGTGCGAACCTCCTCGTGAAAAGGACGACGTCGTCGATCACGTCGGCGACCTTCACGGCCCTGAACGCTGGCGCGCTCGGCCTGCCGAAGTCCAGCAGCGCTTTGATGACGCGATCCAGCCGGTCGATCTCCTGCTTTACCACGGACGTCGCCTCAGCGATGCGCTCCGGATCGCCGTTGCTCTCCTCGATCAGCTGCACCGACGCACGGATGATTCCGAGCGGATTGCGCACCTCGTGGGCGACGCCGGCCGTCAGCTCGCCCATCGCTGCGAGCCGGTCGGAGCGGATGAGCTGGTCGGTCAGCGCCTTGACCTCGCTCATGTCCTCAAGGGCGACGACGGCACCGAGGATTCTGCCCTCTGCGTCCCGCATGCGCGATATCGACACCTGCACGTGCACGGCCTTGCCGTTCCTGGTGACGATCTTCGTCTCTCTGACGATGCGTGGCGCTCTCCCTGCGAGCACCTTCGACACGTCCGCATCCAACCCGCCGTCGTCCGCGAGGACTGCCTGGATGCGCCGCGGGACCAGGTCGGGCTCCCGCTGACCGAGGAGCCGTTCCGCAGCCGGGTTCGCCGTGACGATCGAACCATCAGGGCCGAGCGTCATGACGCCGGCCGTGACGGAGCGCAGGATGGCTTGCGTGTACTCCTGGACGCTCGACAGCTGGAGCGCACGCTCTTCGAGCTTGTGGTACGCGCGCTGGAGCTGCGAGCTCACGATGCGAAGGTCCGCGGTCCGCATGTCTGCGAGGTCCCGCATCCAGCCGAACAGGCTTCCGAGCACCACGAAGCTGACGGTCTCGTACAGGTTGTCCAGGCCGGGCCCGAGAAGGCCTCCCATCGAGAGCTGTGCATGGAAGCCGTACAGGACGGCGGCGGCCAGTCCGGTGACCGCACCTCCGCGCCGACCGAACACGAACCCGGCATAGAGGATCGGGACGTAGAAGAGGCGGCGGTACAACAGGTGCATCGACGCCCACTGCCCGGACGGGTCTGTGACCAGGTGGAGCCCCGTGATGGTGGCGAGCAGCGCGGCGATCGATACGGCATCACGGTACGCCGAGCCTGACCGCGCCGTTCCTTGAGCGCTCATCGCAGAGCACCCCGCGTCCGAGCGCCGTCCGCTCGCCGCTTGCGCATCCACGAGGGCGGGATCCCGAGCTCCTCGCGATACTTCGCGATCGTCCGTCGAGCCACCGGAACCCCCTCGTCAGCAAGGAGGTCGGCGATGCGCTGGTCCGAGAGCGGATCGTCGGCGTTCTCCGCTCGCACGAGCTCACGGATCCGCTGCTTCACGCTCGTCGAAGCGACATCGAAACCGGTCCGCGTCCGATAGCCGCCCGAAAAGAAGTGCTTCAGTTCGAACATGCCGTACGGAGTGGCCATGTACTTGCCGGTGACACCGCGGCTCACAGTGCTCAGGTGGACCCCAAGCTCGATGGCGACGTCTTCGAGCCGAAGCGGCTTGAGCGGAGCTCTGCCCGTCTCGAAGAACTCCCGCTGCGTCTCAACGATGACTTTCGCGATGCGGACCACCGTGTCCCTGCGCCTGTCGAGGTTCCGGATGAACGTCTCGGCCTTCTTCACGTGCTCCCTCAGGTACCGCCGAGCCTCTTCGTCCACGCCGTCACCGCTGACGAGCATGGCCCGGTAGCGCGGCGACACGCGGAGCATGGGCAGCACCTCGAAGTCGGGGAACACCACCCACTCGCCGTCGAACTCCCGCACGATGACGTCCGGCGCCACGTACGACACGTCGGCCGTCCATCCGAACGCCGCGGCAGGACGCGGATTGAGGCTTCGCAAGACCTCGATCGCGTCGAGCACGTCTTCTTCCGAAACGTTCTCGGCGCGCGCGATGCGTCTGATACGCCCGGCTGCCACGTCCTCCATGTGCCGCTCGATGATCGCGTCCAGCAGCGGCGAACGGACGCCCAGCGATTCTGCCTGCGTCATCAGCGCTTCCTTGAGGCTGCGCGCGCCGATGCCAGGCGGGTCGAGGCTCTGAACGAGCGCAAGACCGGCGTTCGCGGTACGGAGGTCGACACCTGTCAACCGGCGGACCTCGTCGAGGGCGCCGGTGAAGAAGCCGTCCTCGCCGAGAAGGCCGGCCACGACCTTGGCCGCTCGCGCGACATCGTCGTCAACGGCCGATAGCGCGATTTGCTCCAGCAGGTGATCTTCGAGCGTCGTCGAGGCGGCTACCGGCTCGTCATGCACCTCTGCGAACCTGTCGGGGTCCCGTTCCGACGCCCCGTCGAGCCGTTGCAGCTCCTCGTACTCAGCGACCCACTCGTCCCAGGCGCGCTCCTCTTCGTCCCGCCCTTCGCGATCGGTTTCGCCCTCTGCCGGGTCGGTCTCGATCTCCTCTGGTTCCAGGACGGGGTTCCGTTCGAGCTCGGCATCGACGAGCATGTTCAGCTCGACAGCGGGCATAGCAAGGATCGCGAGGCCCTGGTACGCCTCGGGCGATATCGAGACGGTGTGTTTGAGTTCGAGCCGTTGTTCGAGAGCCATGGCTGTCCCGACGGAAGCGGCGGCCTTAGCAAATAGTATACCACCGCGCGAGCCGCTATCATGTCGCGGGAGGGATCTCCTGCTCTTGCCGCTGCTGCGTTTGCGCGATGGCGATGCCTGCGAGCACGAGGACGCCGCCGACGATCTGCCACGCGGAGAGGCGCTCACGGAGCAGGATCCATGCTCCCGCAGCGGCCATGACCGGCTCCAGCGTCGAGACAACGGACGCTTCGGCGGCCGGGAGCAGCCGAAGCGCAGCCAAGAAGGAGCCGAAGGGCACGATCGTGCTCGCCACGGCGATGTACGTCACGGCCAGGAGCGTGCGTGGCTCGGCGAGCGCGGCGACGATGGGGCCTGGGCCCTTGAGGACGACGAGCCAGAACGCCGAGGCTGCGGCGAGGCCGTACGCGAGCAAGGTCCACGGCGTGTACCGTTCCGCCGCCCACCTGCCCATGACGGTGTACGAGGCGAAAAACGCCGCCGATGCGAGCCCCCAGGCGAGACCCTCCGCAGACACCGCGAGCTCGCCTGCCGCAGCGCCAGCGACGAGGGCGCATCCTGCAACGCTCAAAGCCACCGCGAACGGAAGCCGCCACCCCGCGCGGGTCTTGAACACCGCATACGACGCGACGAGCACGATCACCGGCGCCATGTACTCCAGCAGGATCGCCGTGGCGACGTTGGTGAGCGAGATCGTCTTGAAGTAGCTGAAGTGAACGAGCGCCAGACCAACGACACCGAATGCTCCGAGGAACGGCAGGTCGCGCCTCCGTATGCGCAGGTGCTCCGGCGCCCGGACGACCAGCCCGAGCCAGAGCAGCGCGCCCGCCACGACGGCTCGCGCCGCAGAAAGGACGATGGGGTCGATCGTGACGCCGAGCGGCGGGAGGATCCATCGGCCCGTCTGAGCATCGAGCGGCGAGAACAGCCACTTCGCCGCAAGCCCGCCAGTCGCCCAGAACGCAGCCGCTGCGACCGCCAGGACCAGTCCCGTTCGTCGGCTGCGCACCGTACCCGCGGTAGGCGCCCTGTTTGCGACCAGACCAGCGTCTTTCACGCCTGCTCCGACCAGCGCGCCGACTTGGCCTTCTGGTAGTCATCGAGCGGCTCGACGTGGGCGATCACGTCCGAAACCACGTCGAAGCGTTCGCACAAGACCCGCTCCACCGTCTCAGCGATCTCGTGGCCCGCAGCGATGCTCACCTCTGGATCGACCTGCACGTGCAGATCGACTGCGACGTGCGACGCCGTGCCGCGTGTGCGCACGTCGTGGCAGCCCAGCACGCCTGGAACTTCGAGCGCGACGGCTTCGACCGTCTTCGGGTCGAGACGCGCCCTGTCTGAGAGCGTCTCGTCCACGGACCGGAACACCCGCAACGCAGCGCGGACGATGAACGCGCAGACCACCAGGCCAAGGACCGGGTCCGCAATGGGATAGCCCGCTTTGACGGCAGCAAGGCCGGCGATGACGCCGAGGCTCACGAGGATGTCGCTACCGGTATGGCTGGCATCGGCGATGAGGATGTCGCTCTTCAGACGGATTCCCGCCCGACGCTCCCAGGTCGTGACGGCGACGTTGACGGCGAGCGTCGCAAGCATCACGCCGAACGACCCGGCATCGACTCGCGGAGTTCCGCCCCCGGCAAGCAACCGCTGGATCGACTCGGCGCCGACACGCCACGCAGCGACGGTGAGCAGCACGCCGATCGCTGCCGAGGCATACGTCTCGTACTTCGCATGCCCGTACGGGTGCCCTCGGTCCGCGGGACGCGCCGCTATGCTCACGCCCACGAGCCCGATGACGTTCGACGTGCCGTCGAACAGCGAGTGGAACCCGTCCGCGGTCATCGCGAGCGAGCGGGTGACGAGGCCGTACACGAGCTTCGCGCCCGCGACGGCAAGATTGAGCACCAGAATGCCCCACAGTATCCGCCGCACCTCGCGCAGACGATCGTCGCCACCGCGCCGGTCGCGCGAGCACCCCATGGCCGCTCCTTGCCCTCGATACCCTGCCCGGGTATACTCCCTGTCACGTGCAACGGCATGCATGATACCGCACAGGAAACGGGGTCGAGATGGTCGAACAGACGCGCGCAATCGCGCTCGACGTGCGAGACGAAGAGCGGCGGCGCATCCTCAACCGGCTGCGGCGGCTCGAAGGACAGATCCGGGGCCTTCAGTCGATGATCTCGTCCGACAAGGACTGCGAGGCGATCCTCACCCAGATCATGGCTGCGAAGTCCGCCCTCAACCAGGTAGGACTCCACATCATCGCCCACTCCATGAAGACCTGCCTGGTCGATGATGCCGAGAAGACGCGCGAAGAGCTCATCGACGAGGCGCTCGGCGTGTTCCTCAAGTACTCGAGCTGCCTGAAGTAGCAGCCACGTCGTCCACGAGCGCGACGACCGTTCGATCGAGGTCGCGCATCACGTCTTCGACTGCACCGCGAAGCAGTGCGCTGCATAGCGCGGTCGGCCTGATCGCCCCGACGCTCACATCGTCGTCCACGACCGCGACGTGGACCCTGCAGCGCACGATGACCTCGGGCAGATCGTGCCACTCAGCGCTCTCGCGGGCGGGAAGCATCTCGAAGATCGTCAGCGGCGCGATTGCGAAACCCTTTGCAGCCAGCATGGCCTGGATGTCGCGTTTCTCGCAGATAGAGAAGCCGTGGGAGGCGGACATCCGCTCCACGGCTTCCACGACCTTCTCGTATGGCGCACGGCACGTCCGTGCATACGCGAGTTCCATGGCGCTCCGTCGACACCGCGGCCTCACGGGCCGGTCGTCACCCTCAACTGAAACCGCCTCTCGGCACGCACGATGATACACCGGCCGACGTGCTGCCCGCCGGCGTGCTCACGAACCCGCCTCCGATGCCGCGCGCCACGTCGCGCGACCCGCACTCCGGACACACGCGGTCATCGTCACGCAGCAACCGCGTGAGGAACAGGTCGAACTTGTGGCCGCACGTCTTGCAGGTGAGCTCATACGTCGGCACGAGCCATCACGCCAATCCGAACTCCTTGGCGAGCGCGTCCGCGCCCCGGGCACCGATCACCTGGGTGACGAGCTGCCCGCGCTCGAACTTCGCGATCGTCGGGATGCTCATGATGCCGTAGCGGATCGCGATGTCGCGGCTCTCATCGACGTTGACCTTCACGAACTTCACAGACCCGCCGTGCTTGGCAGCCAGCTTGTCCAGCTCCGGTGCAACGAGCCGGCACGGGCCGCACCACGGGGCCCAGAAATCGACGATGACCGGCATCGAGGCGCCGAGCACCTCGGTGTCGAACTCTTCTTGGCTTACTTCCTTGACGAGAGATCCCATCTCTTCCTCCTTGTGTAGATGATGCGTGTTTCGATTATACCCCGGCGGGTATCCTTGTCAAACAACGACCTTGGTTGTGCTACTGTCCAGTCTACAAGACGCACGCCTCGGAACGGAGTCTTGGTGAGCGCACTCTGGGCTGCAGCTGCGCTGTTCGGCGTCCTCGCTGGCATATCGCTCGTCGTCGGGCTGGTCGCACGCAGGCCGCTCGGCTTCCTGGGGCTTGTCCTGTGCGCGTTGTCATGCCTGTTCGCAGCGTGGTCGGCCGCAGGGCTGGCCGCTGTACACGGGGAGGTGGCCCCGGCGTTCGTCGCGCTCGCCTTCGCCGCGGCGGGCTCCCTTGCAGGGTATCGGCTCGCCGCTTCTCTCGTGCTGAGCGCAGCGTCCGGGAATCCACGAGCGCGCAGGAGAGCGCAGCGCCCGCCAGCGGAGCGCCTGGCCGTCATACTCGCGGACGCCGAGCCGCACGAGTACGATCCGCGCCTTCTCGCCTCCCGGCTTGCCCGTATCGAGCGGACGGGGGCGGCTACGCTGTCCCCTGGCGTGCTGCCCCTCGTCTTCCTCACAGAGCGCATGCGGTACCGGGCCTTGCGCGGCCCGCACCCCGCACGGTACGTCGTCGACGCGATCGCTGATGGCGTCCGAGAACGCCTCAGCAGACCCGGCGGAACGCTCGATGTCGCTGTCGCGTACGTCGACTCCGCCCCCGACCTTCCGAGCGTGATCGCTGCGTCTGGATCCGCTTCGTTGGCGGTCGTCGAACTCGGGGCAGCCGGGTCCTTGCCATACCTCGAGGCACGACTGGCGGCGGAGCGCATCGCGCCGCCGAACCGGCTGCCGCGCGTGACCGAGCCGAGCATCTGGCGCGACGTACGGCTGGCGTCCCGTCTGACGGAGCGGATCCTCGATCGCGTGCCTGCAGACGAACGCGCAGCGACGGGAGTCGTGCTCCTCGGACCGGGGACACCGTCAGCGTGGCATGCCCAGAGCAGGTCGTGGCTCGAGGATGAGACGTACTTCCTGACACGGGTCGCGGTGCTGCTTGAAGACGCCGGAGTGCCGTCTCACGCGATCCGCTCCGCGTGGGTGGACTGGCAGAGCCCGAACCTCGCAGAAGCGCTTCGACACCTGGCAGCCATCGGCTCGACCCGCATCGTCGTGTGTCCCGCCGCGATCCTCTACCCGGACCTGGTGACGCTTCTGGACACCGGCCGCGACGTGCGGGACGCACGCCTGCCGGAACACGTGCAGGTCACGGTACTGCCGCCGTGGGGAGACGATGAAGTGCTCATCGACGTTGTGGCGTCACGCATCGCACAAGCGCTCGGTCTTGAGCCCGACGCACGCTAGCAGGGGCGGGCGACCTGCTTCGCCGCTTTGCAGCGGTCCCAGTTCCACGCCTGCATGCGGCGGATCTTCGGGTAGAGGAACGCGTACCTGAGGGCCACAGAAAGCCCGCCGCGGCCAGCTTCCGCTCTCGTCTCGAGGTTCTCGATGCTCCGACGCAGGTCCTCTGCTGTGGAGCCTCGGAAAAGCGTGTAGCCCGCGCCGATGGCCTTGAGCACGTGCGCGTCGCTCCCGCCCGTGGCCGCGATGCCCTGGCCGCCGGAAAACGCCTTTGCCGCAAGCCGGTTCGCGTGGATGAGGTACGGGGAGGAGTTGTAGACCTCGAGCGCATGGAATGCCACGTCCCGGATCGCGTTGCCGACGCTTTCGAGGCCGAACGGACCGAACGCACGGTTTGCGAACGGGTGCGCGATGACGGCCACCCCGCCCTGCTCCTGGATGCGCGCGACCGTCTCTGCCGCGCTCAGCCCCGGTGGGACCGCTTCGCGCAGCCACAGGCCGATGATGTGGCCCGACCGGGAGGACACTTCCTCGCCCACGACGACTTCCACGTCGTACATCTCGGCAAGGGACTGCGCGAACAGCGCGCCTTCGATGGTGTTGTGGTCGGTGATCGCGATGACCTTCAGGTCGGTGTGCGACGCGACGTGCTCCATGATCTCGGGGATGGTCGCCAGACCGTCGCTGTGATCGGAGTGGATGTGCAAGTCCGCCTTGCTCCAGACCTCAGCCATGTTCGCCTCTCGCATCGGAAGCAGTGCCGTCTTCGTTCAGCAACCGACGTGCCATCGCGATCGCGTCCGCTGTTCTCTATCGGCTCATCACAGTTCGGCCTCAAGCAACGCTTTCTCCGTGAGGGCCATCTCCGCCCGGTCCAGCACGTGCTGCGTTACGAGGTGCTGCAGCCGCTCCGTGGTGACGCGCAGCCGTTCCGCCATCGCGCGCATCGCGCTGAGGGCCAGCTCCGGGTCAGAGCGAAGCGCCGAGAGGAACTCCTCTCTGTCGTACGACGCGAGCTCGGTGTCGCCGACCGCGACCGCGGTCGCTGATCGCGGCCGCTCCTCGAGGACGGCCGACTCGCCGAACATCTCGCCGGGTCCCATCTCCCCGACGACGGTCTCCACGTGCATGCCGCGCTTCTTGATGCGGACCGCGCCGCGAAGCACGACGAACATGCGGTCGCCGGGATCGCCTTCGTTGAACACCGCCTCGCCGTCTGCCAGCTTCACGATGCGGCCGCTGCTGCCGATCTGCACGACGCCACCTCCTGCCCTTCCTTACCCCTGATGCTCGTCCGCGTGCGCCAACGCCCACTCCGACAGGCGGCGCACGCCTTCTTCCAGCCGTTCCATCGATGTCGCGTAGCTGAACCGCAAGAACCCCTCTCCCCCCGAACCGAAGTCGATGCCGGGAGCGACCGCGACGCCTGCCTCTTCGAGCAGCCGCGATGCGAGCGCATGAGAATCGCTTCCCCACGCCCGCGCATCGGCGAACACGTAGAACGCCCCCTGCGGCTCGACATCGATGCGGAGGCCGAGCGAGCGCAGCGCCGGGACGAGGAACGACCTCCGTTGCTCGTAGATCGCCCGCATCCGCGCGACCTCCCCTTGGCCTTCGAGGAGCGCGACCGCACCGGCCACCTGGACGAAGTGGTTGGCGCACAAGAAGAAGTTCTGCTGGATGACTTCTGCGGCCCGGACGAAGGCCCGCGGCGCGATCAGGTACCCGAGCCGCCACCCCGTCATGGCGTACGCCTTCGAGAAGCCGTTCAGCACGAATGCCCGGTCGGTGTACTCGAGGACGGAGCGGCTCCTGTCCGTGAACTGAAGCCCGTGGTAGATCTCGTCGCTCACGATCCACAGGCCACGGCGCTCCGCTATCTCAGCGAGCGCGCGGATGTCGGCGTCGTGCAGCACCGCTCCGGTCGGATTACCCGGCGAATTCACGACGATCGCCTTCGTGCGCGGCGTGATGGCGGCCTCGAGCTCGTCGAGCCGGAACCGGAATCCGTCCTCAGCGCGCACCGTGAGCGGCACCGGGGTGCTTCCCAGGAAGCGCACGTAGTTCGGATAGGCGGGATAGCACGGATCGGCCATGATGACCTCATCGCCTGGGTCGAGCAGAGCGCCGAAGGTGAGCAGCATGGCCGGAGACGTTCCCTGGGTTACGACGATGTCGTCTGCAGAGACGGTGACGCCGTAAGCGCACCGCATGTGCTCGACGATCGCCTCGCGCAACGTCGGCAGGCCGGCCGACTGCGTGTAGCCGGTCTCTCCGGACTCCATGGCCTTCTCCGCAGCCTCGGTGATGCGCCGCGGCGTCGGGAAATCGGGGTCGCCGATCTCCAACCGGACGACGTCTCGTCCTTGCGCCTCGAGCTCTTTGGCCCGAGCGACCACGTCCATCACCACGAACGGCCGCATCGCCTGGGCGCGCTCCGACACGTCGCTCACAGTGCCTCCTTATGCTCTCGCCTCGTACTGACGCTGCAACCACGTCAAACGGACTTCTGCGCGCCGCAGGTCCACGAAGCTCGCTTCGCGCGTGCAGATGACCTCGTGAGGAGGCTCAGGGTCGAAGACCACGCCAAGCTCGTCGGCCCGCTCAAAGAAGTCCGTCCCGGGAAGCACGCGCAGCGTGGATGTCTGGATCTTGCCCGGATCGAGGCCGATGCAGAACCGCATGCTCTCGAAGCTGTCGCCGATCGTGTCGCCGGGCAGCCCCACGATGAGGTCGCACTCGACCCGGATCCCGCGGCGCTTGCACGCCTCCACGCCGGCGACGAAGCGGTCGCGATCGAACGCCCGCCGGCAGGCGGAAAGCGCATCCGCGCCGGTCGTCTGGGGGCCCGTCTCGACAGAGACCACGCCCGCCTCCGCTAGCAGAAGCGCCGCCTCGTCGTCGATGCGCTCGATGTCGACCTCCACAGTGTGGATGCGCGCGCCTTCCTGCGCGTACGGACCGAGGACCTTCGAGAGCCACGCGAGCCGCTCCTGGGTGAGATTGAACACAGGGTCGATGAACGAGAACGACCTGACGCCAGGCGTCGAGGCGATGAGGTCGATCTCCGCCTCGACACGCTGTTTCGAGAAGGCCCTGATGCGCGTGCTGCCCTTGCCCTCGAAGCAGTACCCGCACCGGTGCGGGCAGCCACGATAGGTCTCGATGTAGGTGGCGCCATCGACCGGCTGCAAGATCCCGGTCAAGTACGGCGACGGGAGCACGTCCAGGTCGCTCGGAAGCTGCCGGGGCGGCGTCGACCGGACCTCGCCATCGGGCGACCTGTAGACGATGCCCTCGACTCGCTCGAGCGGCCGCGACTGGATGCGGGCCGCCAGAAGGTCCGCGAACGTGAGCTCGCCTTCGCCTGCCACCACCGCGTCGATCTCCGGATGGTCCGCGAGCACGTCCTCGCCGATCGGCGAGACCTCGGGCCCGCCAGCGACGACGAAGGTGTCCGGCGCAGCGGCCTTGACGATGCGCAGCGCCTCATAGGTGTCACGCGCCGACCAGCACATCACCGATGCCGCGACGACGTCCGGCTGAAGCCCCAGAACGCGGTACGCGACCCACCAGGGGTCGGTTCCGGCGTCGAGATCGAGCGTCGTGAACGCCGCAGCGCCGCTCAGCCGCCGGTCGTGCTGTGCGTACGCACGGACGTAGGCGCACCCGAGCGAGCGGTACCCGGGGCTGTTGAGCGCGAGGAAGACGACGCGAAGCGGTCTCACGCTCGCAGCACCTCCCCGCCTCGGTGCACCTCGTGCGTGGTCGGGAGCGGCACGCCGCGGACCTCCACCCACGCCCGGTTGACCGTGCCGGTATCGCACGCGGCAGCGACAATCGGCCCGGCACTCTCAGCGACCGCTTCCGCCGCTTCGAGCACCACACGCGCAGCACCGGCGCGCGCGGCCGCAGCCACGATGACCGGCAGGTGCTCGACGTTGTGGCGGCACACCGGCACGACGACGGAGACCGCAACGACCAGGTGCTCGTCGGCCGCCACCTGCACGAACCGCTCGATCCCCTGCAGGGCGGTCGCCGACGCCCCGGGCGCCCCGGCCATCGCATCGCCCATCTCGCCGACGCCGAACAGCATCGCAGACAGGTGGCGCACTCCTGCGTGGAGCGACCCGCGCGCGTTCTCGCCCCGAACGAGCGCCGTCGCGTCCGTCTCAATGCCGATGCGCTCGAATCCGGCGTCTCTCGCCGCTGCCACGATCGCCGGGAGCGAGGGGTGCGCGAACGGCTCCGCTCCTGCGAGCAGCACGCTCGGGCCCACAGGCGCCGTCCACTCGGAGACGACCTCCTTAAGCTCGGCAGCGACGTCCGCGACGGACCGCCAGGTGACAGGCGTGCTCGACGGGCGGCAGAGCCGGCACCGCCTCTCTGCAGGCGACCCCACTTCGACGCGCGCAAACGGCAGCATACGCCTCCTTGAGCAGACGACGACAGTATACCGGCACACGCCGACAACGGCTCGGCGGTACGGCTCCGCGGCTGGTAGAATCCGGGCATGGACCGAATGGCGAGCAAAGCCGGTGCACTGGCGGGCTACCTTCCCGGAGCCATTGCGCTGTCCGCATTGCTGTCGACGCTGCTGTACAGCTACGGCCTGTTCCACACTCTTGCCGAGATCTTCGCCATCGCTGTGCAGTTCGCTCTGTTCACGGTCGTGTGGCACTCCAGGCGGCACCTCGACGACGGTGCGCTCGTCGTGATAGGCACCTCGGCAGCGCCCATCGCTGCTGTCGGCGCACTACATCTCCTTTCGTACGTGGAGATCGGGCTCATCACCAGCACGGCACAGGGCTTCTCGGCACAGCTCTGGATCGCCGCACGCTTCTTGCAGGCAGCAGCGCTGCTGGCGGCGTCGTGGTTCGAGCAGACGAGGCCCGCCGCCTGGAAGGCGCTCGCGGCGAGCACGATCGCGACCGGAGTCGTGGTGGGCGCGGCCGCCACGAACCGCTTGCCGCTCAGCGCGGACCCGCTGACGGCCGCCATCGATGCGGCGATCGTCGTGGCGCTGCTCGTGGCGCTCTACCGTTTCTGGAGCAGCAAGGCGGCGTTCGCTCCGGCGGTCGGTCGCAGGCTGCTCTGGGCGGTCGGCCTCGCTGCGGCCGCAGAGACCCTCTTTGCGCTCGGCGGAGACCCGGGCTCTGCGTCCCACGTCGTGGGCCACGTCGTCCGCATCGCTGCGGCCTACGCGCTGTACCGCGCCGTCGTCGTCTCGGTGCTCGAGCAGCCCCAAGCGACGCTGTTCCGGGAGATCAGCCTTCGCAACGCGCAGCTCGAAGAGACCGACCGGGCGCTGCGCTCCGCCAAGGAGCGCAGCGACGCGATGCTTGCCGTGAGCACGATGATCGCGCGGGCTGAGCCGCTCGACGCCGTGATCGAGCGCGCGCTCGAGCTCGGCGCGAACGCCATGGGAGCCGACGGCGCCGCTCTCACGGCGAAACGCGGTGGCGGCTGGGTCGTGACGCACGCGTACGGATTCGACCGCACGGTGATCGGCATGCGGCGCGAGGGCCCATCCGCGCACCACCTTCTTCTCGCGCACGAGAAGCGCTCGCCCGTGATCGTCAACGAGCCCGCCCTCGATCCGCGCGTCGACAGAGAGTTCGTCTCGCGGTTCGGGGTGACCTCGCTCCTCGTTGCTCCGCTCGTCGCTCGGAACGAGGTGTTCGGCGCCCTGACGTTCATCAAGCGGCGCGGACGTGCCGGATTCAGCGAGCAGGACCGCGGCTTCTCTGCCAGGCTCGCGACCTCGCTCGGCCTCGCGATATCGAACGATCGCATGCAGTCCGCGCAGTCCCGGGTCGCCGATGCTCTGCGCAGCGCGATCCTCACGATGCCGGACGCCCTTCCGGGCGTGCAGCTCGGCCACGTGTACCGGTCCGCCGACCGTATCGCGAAGATAGGAGGCGACTTCTACGACGCGTTCTCGCTCGCTGACGGGCGCCACGCCGTCCTCATGGGCGACGTGTCCGGCAAGGGCATCGACGCCGCCGTCTCGAGCTTCGTGACGCGGACCGCTTTCCACGCGCTCGCGCTGCGCGAACCTTCTCCCGCGCGCGTCATGGCTGCGGCGAACGACGTGCTCGCTCGGCTCCTTCCAGATGAAGCGTTCGCAACGGCGATCTTCGGCGTGATAGACGTGCAAGGCGGCACGTTCACCGCGGCCAGCGCCGGCCATCCCGACCCAGTGATCTGCACCCTGGACGGCTGCGTCGAGCACGACGCCGTCCGCAACCTGCCGCTCGGCATGTTCCCAGAGACCGAGTACGAGCAGTTCAGTCTTCCTCTGACGGACGGCGAGGTCCTCGTGATGTTCAGCGACGGTGTGCTCGACGCTCGTCGCGGACAGGAGCCCTTCGGCGAATGGCGGGTCCGCGAGGTGCTCGACAGCGCACGTCTCGTCGATCCACAGGCCATCGCCGAGATGCTGCTTGATGCCGTCACAGCGCACGCAGACGGCACGCACGTGGACGACATCGCGATCGTGGCGCTCCGGCTGGAAGAAGCGCCCCGGTAGCGCCGCTGCCTCGATGATGCGAACGGGCGGCCCCGCGAGGAGCCGCCCGTCTTCGTCTCTGGTGTCGGAGGTGGGAGTTGAACCCACACGTCCTAAGTGGACACTAGGCCCTCAACCTAGCGCGTCTGCCATTCCGCCACTCCGACGAACGGCTGTCCGAAGGACAGCGAAGGGAAGTGTATCAGAACCGATTCGTGCGTTCCAGATGTTCGTGCGCTCTTCCTAGCCGTTCGATGGATCGGCGTCGAGCGCAGCGACGCTCCGCTTCTGCTTCTCCGGCGGTATGGGATTCGGAGCCGCGAAGTGGCACGCGACCTTGTGCCCGGGCGCGACCTCCCGAAGCTCCGGCTCCTGCTCCTTGCACAGCGGGAACTCGGCGATGGGGCAGCGAGTGTGGAAGCGGCATCCGCTCGGCGGATTGATCGGGCTCGGAACGTCACCTTCCAGGATGATGCGGGTGCGCTGACGCTGCCTCTCAGGGTCCGGGACCGGTACCGCGGACAGCAGCGACTGCGTGTACGGGTGGTGCGGCTCGTCGTACAGGCCCTTCCAGTCGCCGATCTCGATCATCTTGCCCAGGTACATCACGGCGATCCTGTCGGAGATGTGCCGGACGACCGACAGGTCGTGTGCGATGAACAGGTACGTGAGGCCGAACTCGTCTTGCAGCTTCTCGAGCAGGTTGATGATCTGCGCCTGGATGGACACGTCCAGCGCCGAGACCGGCTCGTCGCACACGATCAGCTTCGGATTCAACGCGAGCGCTCGCGCGACACCGATGCGCTGCCGCTGACCGCCAGAGAACTCGTGCGGATACCGATTGATGTGCTCGGGGCTCAGACCGACGACTTCGAGCAGCTCCTGCGCGCGCCTCCGCTGCTCGAGCTTGGTGCCGATGCCGTGGATGACGAGCGGCTCCGTGACGATCTCGCCGACCGTCATGCGGGGGTTCAGCGACGCATACGGGTCCTGGAAGATGATCTGCACGTCGCGCCGGAACGCCTTGAGGTCCTTGCCGCGAAGCTTCAAGACGTCCTTGCCCTCGAACTCGATCTCTCCCGCCGTCGGCTCGAGCAAGCGGATGATGCAGCGGCCGGTGGTGGACTTCCCGCATCCCGACTCACCGACGAGGCCAAGGGTCTCCCCCTGCTCCACGTCGAAGGACACGTCGTCGACGGCGCTCACGTGAGCGCCGATGCGCGAAAGCAGAACGCCTTGCTCGACCGGGAAGTACTTCTTCAGGTTCCTGACAGAGAGGATCGTGCTCACACCGCCACCTCCGCCCTGGCCGCCGTACCGCGTCGGAACGACTGGTCGGTCGAGAAGTGGCACGCAGAACCGTGACCGCCCTCGATGGCGCGATACTCAGGGACCTGCGTGCGGCAGATGTCTTGCGCGTACGGACAGCGCGGGTGGAATGCACAGCCCGACGGCACGTCGATGAGGCTGGGCGGCTGGCCGACGATGGGGACCAGCTCGCCTTTCTCTGACACGTCGTGCCGCGGCAGGCTGTCCAGCAGGCCCCACGTGTAGGGGTGCAGCGGCGTGTAGAAGACCTCGTCCGCCGTCCCGAACTCGACGGGCCTTCCCGCGTACATGACGAGCACGTTGTCCGCCATGTCTGCCACCACGCCGAGGTCGTGCGTGATCATGATGATGGCCGAGCCCGTGCGCTGCTGGAGCTCGATCATCAGTTCGAGGATCTGCGCCTGGATGGTCACGTCGAGCGCGGTCGTCGGCTCGTCAGCGATCAAGACGTCCGGATCGCACGCGAGCGCCATGGCGATCATCGCGCGCTGCCGCATGCCGCCGGAGAACTGGTGCGGGTAGTCCTTTGCGCGCGCCTCCGCTTTCGGGATGCCGACGAGTTTCAGAAGCTCGACCGCCCGCTCGAACGCCTCCGTCTTGCCCATCCCTTTGTGGATGCGAAGCGACTCCGCGATCTGGTCGCCGACGCGGAACACCGGGTTCAGCGAGGTCATGGGGTCCTGGAAGATCATCGCGATGCGGTTCCCGCGCAGGTCCCGCACGGCCTCGTCGTCCATCGCGAGCACGTCGCGGCCCTTGAAACGGATGGAGCCGTCCACCACGCGCCCCTGCGGCCCCTTGATGAGCCGCATGATCGACATCGCGGTGACCGACTTGCCAGAGCCGGACTCGCCGACGACCCCCAGGGTCTGGCCGGCCTCGAGGGTGAAGCTTACGCCATCGACGGCCTTCACGACGCCATCGCGCGTGTAGAAGTACGTCTTCAGGTTCTCGACTGCAAGGAGGGTTTCCATCGCTCAGTCCTTCATCTTCACGTCGAGGGCGTCGCGCAGGCCATCGCCGAGCAGCACGAACGCAAGCACGGTGGTGAGGATGGCGAAGCCCGGATAGATCATGATCCACGGCGCGGTGAACATGAACGCCCGCGCCTCAGACAGCATGAGCCCCCACGAGGGCGTCGGCGGCTGCACGCCCATGCCGAGGAACGACAGCGCCGCTTCCGTGAGAATGGCGCCGCCGATGCTCATCGTCCCGTACACGATGATCGGCGCGATCGCGTTCGGCATGATGTGCCGCATCATGATCCGCAGGTCCGACGCACCGAGAGCGCGCGCAGCGTCCACGTACTCGTTCTCCTTCACAGAAAGGATCGAGCCACGGAAGACACGGGCGATCGACGGCCATCCGAGGATGCCGATGGCGATGAAGACGTTGATGAAGCCCTTGCCGAGGACCGCGATGAGCGCGATCGCGAACAGGATGTACGGGAACGCGAGGAACACATCGGCTATCCGCATGATGATCGAGTCCCAAAGCTTCCCGTAGTACGCGGCCAACGCGCCGAGGACAAGGCCGATGATGACCTCGATGGACACCGCGATCACGCCGACCGCGAGCGAGATCCTCGAGCCGTACACGACGCGCGCGAAGATGTCCCTTCCGAGCCGGTCGGTCCCGAACGGGTGCTGGGCGCTCGGCGCAAGCAGCATCCGCTGGCTCACTGTCGTGGTGTCGATGTACTCGGGATCGCCGTACCGCTGCGGGACCCAAAGGTCAGCGCTCACCGCGACGATGATCATGATGAAGACCCACACGAGGCCCGCCATCGCGAGCTTGTTCCGGCGCAGACGGTGCCACGCATCTCCCCACAGCGTGCGGCTGCTGCGCGATGCAAGAGATGCTGCAGGCACGTCTTCGGTGGGCGGCGTCGCTGGAACGCCGGACCGGAAATCCTTCACGGGGTGGCCCTCCTCCGCGAGAGGGTCGTGGACATGTCGGTCGCTCACGCTCGCCACCCCCTCACTTCGCCGGCTCGCCGTAGCGGATCCGCGGATCCAGGAAGGCGTACGAGATGTCGACGACAAGATTGATGATCATCACGGCGAACACGACGATGATGACGCCGCCCATGACGATCGGCCAATCGCGCTGCTGTATAGCGAAGTAGATCTCCAGGCCCACACCTGGCCAGTTGAAGATCGTCTCCGTGAGGATCGCGCCGCTCATCATCGCGCCGAGATCGAGGCCGATGAAGGTCACGACCGGGATGAGCGCGTTCTTGAGCGCGTGTTTGAAGACGACCGCTCGGTCGCTTAGGCCCTTCGCGACTGCAGTGCGGATGTAGTCCTGACCCATCACCTCGAGCAGCTGGCTGCGCATGATGCGCGCGGCGTACGCCGTCGAGACAGACGCGAGCGTCACCGCAGGCAAGACGAGGTGCGCGAAGTCAGGTGGGGAGCCCATGCCCGACATCGGCAGGAAGACGGAGCCCCCGGTCCACTCCTTCAGCTTGATGCCGAAGAACACCTGGAACATCATGCCGAGCCAGAACACGGGCACCGACACGAGGATCGACGTCGACAGCGTCACCAGGATGTCCAAGAACGAGTACTGTTTGATGGCCGATATGATGCCGGCGCCGATGCCGATCACGATCTCGAGCACGATGGCCGCAAGCGCGAGACGGATCGTGTTGGGATACTTGTCGGCGAATATCTCAACCACAGGGCGGTCTTTCTGGTACGAGCGTCCGAGATCGCCCTTGAAAAGTTTTCCAAGATAGGTGACGTACTGCACGGGAAGCGGTTTGTCGAGGCCGTTCTCCTTCACCAACTGGTTGTACAGCGCTGGGGAGATGGCCTTCTCGCCCGTGATCATCCGTATGGGATCGCCCGGCAGCACGCCGGGTGCGCGCAGGATGAACAGCAGGATGGTGACGCCGAAGAACACCGGCACCATCTGCACGATGCGCCTCACGATGTACTTGAGCATCTGGCTGCCTAACTAGTCCGTGGGCCGCTGGGCCTCGCGCCCGCGGCCGCAACTGGCGGGAGGATGCCCGCGCAAGGCATCCTCCCGCTTGTGCGTCGAGTACGACGTACCGTTACTGCGCGATCCAAGCCTTGTCGAGGGCCGCGATGCCCATCGGGCCGTAGACGAAGTCCCGGATGCGGTCAGAGCCGACACGGCCGTGCTTGTAGAACACGATCGGGATGACAGGGGCGTCTTCGCCGATCATGCGCTCCGCCTCGCGGTACTTCTCGATGCGCGCGGCGGCGTCAGGCGTCTTGCGAGCCTCTGCGATCAGCGAGTCGACCTGCGGGTTCACGTAGAACGAGTGGTTGTCGGCGCTCGTCGAGTTGAACAGCGGATACAGGAAGTTGTCCATGACCGGGTAGTCGGCGATCCAGCCGAGACGACCCATCTGGAACTCCCCGGCATCCAGCTTGTCGAGGTACTGCGCCCACTCCTGACCGTCCAGCTTGACGTTCACGCCAAGAGCCTTCAGGTCGGAGGAGATGAGCTCCATGATCGCCTCATGGCCAGAACCGCTGTTGAACGACAGAGTGATCTCGGGCAGGCCCTTGCCCTCGGGATAGCCTGCGTCAGCGAGCAGCTTGGCTGCCTGCTCCTTGTCGTACTTGGCGAACGGCCACGCGCCGTCCTGGTACCCCACAACGCCCTTGGGCACGATACCGGTCGCCGGATCGCGAGTGCCCTCGAAGACGCTGTCCACGATGGCCTGGCGGTTGACGGCCAACGAGAACGCCTGACGGACCGTCTTGTTGCTGAAGACCTTGTCCTTGTTGTTCAGGATGATGTAGTAGACCGCGAGCTCGGGACCGGTCAGGACCTGCTTGCCGGGCTCGACGGTGTACCCGTCCGGGCTCTCGCCGTACTGCTCGATGGTCGCCTTGAGCTGACCGCTCGGAATCGAGGTGAAGTCCAGGTTCCCGGCCTTGAACTCCAGGAACGCGGTCTCCTCGTCCTTGAAGATCTTGAAGTCGACACCATCGAGGTACGCCGGCTCGCCGTAGTAGTCGTCGAACCGTACGATCTTGATGCCCTGGTCGTGGGCCCACGGCTCCGCCATCATGAACGGACCGTTGCCGATCGGCTTGTCGAGGAACGCCTTGGCCTTCTCAGGCGTGTCGAGCTCCTCTTTCGGCACCGGAGCGAGCGCCGGGTGGCCGACGACGTACTCGAAGTCCGCGAACGGTTCCTTGAGGGTCACCTCAAGCGTGTAGTCGTCCACGGCCTTTACGCCCTCGAGCTCCTTGGCCTTGCCTTCCTGCATCTCGTCGTAGCCCTTGACGGCGCTCAGGTGGTACGAGATCTCGGACTTGTTCTCCGGGTTGCAGATGCGCTCCCAGGCGTATTTGAAGTCCTCGGCCTTGACCTCGCGACCGTTGTGGAACTTCGCGCCCTTGCGGAGGTGGAAGGTCCAGACCGTCGCGTCGTCATTCGACTCCCAGCTCTCAGCGGCCGCAGGCCTGATCTCGGAGGTGATCGGGTCGAAATCGACCAGGCTGTCGAACACTGCGCTCACGACCTGCACGCCTTCGCTCTCCTGAGCATTGAACGGGTCGATGAACGCGGGCTCGTTGAGATAGAAGCTCAACGTGCCCCCCTTGACGGGCTTGTCGCCCGTCTCGCCGCCGGTGCCTTCATCGGTCTTCTTCGCGCACCCGGCCAACCCGGAGACACCGAGCGCGAGGACGACCGCGAGCGACACGGCGAGAACCTTACGCAATCGCTCTGACAATGTCAGCCTCCCTTCGAAACGACGGACCCACATTCCTGCCATACCCTTTCAGCTGGACTTCCGCAGGACACCGCCAAACCTGCCGAAGCCGGCTCTGACACACTAATAGTCGCCCTCTTTGCATAGAATGGCAAGGGGGCATGAATCGGTGAGGCGCCGAGGCCTGGACGAGACAGAAGGAAAGCTCGCCGATCAGGCCATGGGCCTGTATACGAGCATGAGAACGACAGCCGTGACCGCGTACAGGATGCCGAAACCGACCGTAATCCGATCGAGGTTCTTCTCGATGATGCCGGTGCCTGTCGACGTCGATGGCATCGCTCCGCCTAGCATGGTGGACAGTCCGGTGCCTTTCCCCGAGTGCAGAAGAACGAAGATGATCAGGCCGATGGCGCTGATGACGTGCAGCGCGATGACGATGTACGCGATGACTTGCACAGCAAGCTCCTTCTCGATCGGACGCTCAGAGGCGCGAAGCGCTGACTGAGTATAGCGATGCCTGCACGACCGCTCAACCGTACACACGCTCACCGCTCTGCGAGCGAGCACCCTGTCCACTCAGCAGGCGCGTCGAGTCCCATCAGGTCGGCCACCGTTGGCGCCACGTCGGCCAAGATACCCCCTTCACGGACGGAGCGCACGCCATCGGCCGCCACGATGAATGGCACCGGGTCCGACGTGTGGGCGGTGAAGGGGGCGCCGCCCTCGTCGAGCATCTTCTCGGCGTTGCCGTGGTCGGCTGTGACGATGGCCGAACCGCCCTTCGCCCTGATTGCGGCGACGACCTGCCCCACCCCGTCGTCGACGGCTTCCACTGCGCGAATGGCTGCTTCGAGGACGCCCGTGTGGCCGACCATGTCGCAGTTGGCGTAGTTCGCCACGTAGAAGTCGGCGGCATTCGCATCGATCGCCTCCACGAGCCGTCTCGTGACCTCCGGTGCGCTCATCTCGGGCTGAAGATCGTACGTGGGAACCTTCGGGCTCGGCACCAGGATCCGCTGCTCACCCGGCTTCGGAGCCTCCTTTCCGCCGTTCAAGAAGAACGTCACGTGCGCGTACTTCTCGGTCTCGGCGATGTGGAGCTGGCGAAGGCCCGCTTCAGCGATGACGTCGGCGAGCACGCAGCACGGGAGGTCCTTCTCGAACGCGATGGGGGCCGGGATCGTCGGGTCGTACTCGGTGAGGCAGACGAAGCGCACCTGCGGTCTCAACGGACGCTCGAACCCATCGAATGCCGGATCGACGAACGCACGCGTGATCTCGCGAGCCCTGTCGGGCCGGAAGTTGAAGAAGATGACCGTGTCGCCGTCTTCGACAGTGGCCACGGGGGAGCCGTCGCGCGTCACAACGGCAGGCTCGACGAACTCGTCTGTGACGCCGGCTGCGTACGACGCTTCGATAGCGGCCTGCGCGCTCGACACCCGGACGCCGTCACCAAGCACCATCGCCCGCCACGCGCGCTCGACGCGTTCCCAGCGCCGGTCGCGATCCATCGCGTAGTAGCGGCCCATCACGGTCGCGACCTCGCCGACGCCGACCTCGGCGAGCACGCGTTCGAGCGCACGGACGTACCCGAGGCCGCTGGAGGGCGGCACGTCACGACCGTCAAGGAACGCGTGCACGAACACCCGCCTCGCACCACGTTTCGCCGCCATGCGCACGAGCGCGTACAGGTGCTCCTGGTGGCTGTGCACCCCGCCGTCGGACACCAGCCCCATGAAGTGCACGGCGCGACCATCGGCCACTGCCCCGTCGATGGCGTGCGCGAGGACCTCGTTCTCTTCCAGCGACCCGTCTTCGATCGCCTTGAAGATGCGCGTGAGCTCCTGGTAGACGACCCTGCCGGCGCCGATGTTGAGGTGGCCGACCTCGGAGTTGCCCATCTGGCCTTCTGGCAGACCGACCGCGAGGCCGGAGCACGCCAGAGACGTCCACGGCCAGCGCATCATGAGCGCGTCGAGGTTCGGCGTGCGCGCGAGCGAGATGGCGTTGCCCGGCCCTGGAGGCGCAAGCCCGAACCCGTCCATGATGATGAGCGCGACGGGGCCTGGCGTCATCGGGTCGCTGCCTTGACGATCTCTACGAAGGAGCCTGCTTTGAGCGACGCGCCTCCGACGAGTGCGCCGTCCACGTCCGGCTCACGGAAGAAGTGAGCAGCGTTCTCTGGCTTCACCGAGCCGCCGTACAGGACGCGCATCTGCATGGCTGCAGGCGGCCCGTACATCGCGCCGATCGTGGCGCGGATGCTCCGCGCCACGTCGTTCGCGGACTCGGGCGTCGGCGTGCGACCGGTACCGATGGCCCAGATCGGCTCGTACGCCACCACGAGACGAGCGGCGTCGTCCGTTTCGAGGCCTGCGGCCCCGGCCAACACCTGGTCGCGGACGAAGCGCTCGGTCTCCCCTGACTCCCTGATAGCGAGCGGCTCCCCGACGCACATGATCGGCGTCATGCCGGACGCGAACGCTGCTTTCACCTTGCGGTTCACGATCTCGTCCGTCTCGTTGAAGTGCTCCCTGCGCTCCGAGTGGCCGACGATCACGTAGGTGCACCCGAGGTGCGTGAGCATGCCAGGCGCGATCTCGCCAGTGAAGGCGCCTTCACGCTCCCAGAACACGTCCTGCGCGCCCAACGCGATCGGCACGCGATCGTATTCGATCACGGTCGAGACTGCCTTGAGCCCGGTGAACGGAGGGCACACCACGACTTCGACATCGCCGTGCACCGCCTCCAGCTCGCGTGCCATGTCCTGCACCAGCACGGCGCCTTCTGCCGAGGTCGTGTACATCTTCCAGTTGCCAGCGACCATCATGCGGCGGTCCATCCGAGCGCTCCTTTCCTGCCTCAGGCGTCCTTGTCGAGCAGCGTTTCGACGCCCGGGAGCGGCGTTCCTTCGAGCAGCTTCATGGCCGCCCCGCCGCCGGTCGAGACGAAGGTCACGCGCTCCTCAAGGTCGAACTTCTTGAGGGCCGCTACCGAGTCTCCGCCGCCAACGATCGAGGCGGCGCGGTTGTTGCGCGCGACGGCGGTCGCCACCTCGCGCGTGCCTGTCTCGAACGGCGTGAGCTCGAACACGCCCATCGGGCCGTTCCAGAAGATGGTCCGCGCGGTGGCGATGGCGCCTTTGTACAGCTCGCCCGTGGTTGGGCCGATGTCGAGCCCCATCATCCCTTCCGGGATCTCCTCGCGCCCGACGATCTTGGTCTCGGCGTCTTCGACGATCTGGTCGGCGATCACGAAGTCCACCGGCAGCATCAGGTCCACGCCACGTTCGCTCGCCTTCTTCAGCATCTCGCCAGCGCGCTCGACCCAGTCCTGCTCGACGATCGACTCGCCGACGTCCACGCCCTTCGCGACGAGAAAGGTGAAACACATGCCGCCGCCGATGAGCAGCACGTCCACGCACTCCAGGAGCCGATCGATCACCCCGATCTTGTCCGAGACCTTCGACCCGCCGAGGATGGCGACGAACGGCCGCTCGGGCTCGGCGAGCATCGAGGTGAGCGTGTCGACCTCGCGCGCGAGCAGCAGGCCCGCTACCGCCGGCAGGTACTGCGCCACGCCTGCCGTCGAGGCATGCGCGCGGTGTGCGGCGCCGAACGCGTCGTTCACGAAGATGTCGGCGAGGGAAGCCAGCGCCTCGGCGAACTCCGGGTCGTTGGCCTTCTCGCCCGGGTGGAAGCGGACGTTCTCGAGCATGAGGACCTCGCCGTCCACCATGCGCGCGACGGCCTCCTGCGCCTCGGGTCCGACGATGTCGTCGACGAACACGACGTTGCGGCCCAGCAGACGCTGCAAGACGCGCCGGACCGGCCGCAGGCTGTACTGCGGATCCGGCGCGCCTTTCGGCCGCCCGAGGTGGCTCATGAGTATCACGCGCGCGCCGTGGTCGATGAGATACCTGATCGTCGGCAGCGCCGCCCGCACCCGCGTATCGTCGGTGACCGCTCCTTCAGACAGCGGCACGTTGAAATCGACGCGCACGAGGCAGCGCTTCCCGCGCACGTCGATGTCTTTCACGGTCTTCTTCGCGAACATCCGTCCTCCCGGTCCCAACACTGCCCATGCAGCAAGCGGGCGGGCGCGTGGCCCGCCCGGCGCATCACCCGATCATGCGGATGAGGTCGACGACGCGGTTGGAGTAGCCCCACTCGTTGTCGTACCACGACACGCACTTGACGAACGTGCCTTCCCCGCCCATGACCATGGTCTGGAGCGAGTCGAAGATCGAAGACGCAGGATTGCCGATGACGTCGCCCGATACGATCGGGTCCTCGCAGTACTGCAAGATGCCCTTCATCGGTCCCTCGGCCGCCGCCTTCATCGCAGCGTTGATGGCGTCCTTCGTGGCAGGCCGCTCGAGTTCAGCGACGAGGTCGACGACCGAGCCGTCCGGGGTCGGGACGCGCATCGCGATGCCGTCGAGCTTGCCGACCAGGTCCGGCATGACGAGCCCGATCGCTTTGGCTGCGCCAGTGGAGGTCGGGATGATCGACATCGCCGCCGCACGAGCGCGCCTGAGGTCCTTGTGTGGCAGATCGAGGATGTTCTGGTCGTTCGTGTACGCGTGGATCGTGTTCATGTAGCCGCGCTTGATCCCGAAGGTGTCGTGCAGCACCTTCGCGAACGGTGCGAGGCAGTTCGTCGTGCACGAGGCGTTCGAGATGATGTGGTGCCGGTCCGGGTCGTAGCGATCGTCGTTCACGCCGATCACGATGGTGATGTCTTCGTTCTTCGCAGGCGCCGAGATGATGACCTTCTTGGCTCCCGCATCGCGGTGAGCCGCCGCTTTCGTCGCGTCCGTGAAGCGGCCGGTCGACTCCACGACGACGTCCACGCCGAGCGCCTTCCACGGAAGCGCCGCGGGATCGCGCTCCGCCAGCACCTTCACTTCGCGACCGTCGACGACGAACGCACCGTCCGCTGCCTTCACGTCGTGCGCGAACGCACGGTGCACCGAGTCGTACTTGAGCAGATGTGCGAGCGTGGACGCGTCGGTGAGGTCGTTCACGGCCACGACCTCGATGGACGGGTCGTCGAACGCAGCGCGGTAGACGAGCCGTCCTATCCTGCCAAACCCGTTGATGCCGACTCTGATCGTCACGATGACACCCTCCTCGAAACTCGCGCACGGACGTGGTTGAGCGGGCCGCCGTGGCCCGGTTGGATAGTACCCGAAGAGCGCCGGTCGCGCACCCGGTGCACGCGCCTACCGCGCCGCGCCTCGGCGCCTGCGCGGCGGAGCCAGGTCTTCGGCGATCTTCACCAGGCGCCGTATGCGGTGGTAGACGGCGGACTTCGTGAGCGGCGGATCGGCGAGCTCGCCCAGCTCTTTGAGTGTCGCGTCCGGGTTGGCAAGCCTGAGCTCCGCCATCTCGCGAAGCGCCGGCGGCAAAGTCTCGATGCCCCGGACCGCGGCGATCGTCTTGATGGCCTCGATCTGCTGCATCGCCGCGTCCGCGCTCTTCTCGAGATTCGCGGTCTCAGCGTTCACCAGCCGGTTGATCTCGTTTCGGATGCCCTTCATGATGCGCACGTCTTCGGTCCTTAGCAGAGCGCGGTGGGCCCCTACGTGCGCGAGGAAGGTCACGATCGGCTCGGCGCCTTTCAGGTACACCGCGTACGATCCACGCCGCTTCGCGACTTTCGCCTGCATGTCGAAACGGCCCATGAGCGCGGCGAGGTCGTCGGCGATCTGCTCGGTCTCCGCGGTGAGCTCGAAGTGGAAGTCGCCGTGCGGATCGGCGACGAACCCGCCGCCGAGGAACGCGCCTCTGAGGTATGCGATCGCACAGCAGTCGCGCTTGACGAGCGCTGGCGGGACCCCGTGCATGAGCGCCCGATCATCGCCGAGGATGCCCAGATCGGCGAGCGCCTCTTCGAGCTTCGGTTGCGCAGGGACGGTGATGAGGTAGTTGTTGGACTTGTGCAGCACCGACCGCCGCACCGTGAGCTCCGTCGTGAGGCCGTACAGGGAGTGCAGCAGCTTGATCGTCTTGCGCGCCACCGGTGCGGTCTCGGTCGCGATCTCCAGGCGCAGCCGGCCGGTTCCGCCGAGGTGCAGCGTGCCCTCGACGCGCACCAGGGCGGAGAGCTCCGCACGAGCGCAGCAAGCTCGGCGCCCTTCCACGCGCGAGAGCTCCTCTTTGACCTCCGCCGTGAAGGACACTACACGACCCTCCTCAGCACCGCGCAGAGGAGCGCCGGGTCGTGGTGCCGTGGGTTGGATGCGTCCACGACGTCTGCCGCGAGCACCTCGGCACCCATCGTCTGGATGCGTGTCCGCACTGCGGCACCTGCATCCACCGGTTCGACTTCCGCAGCCGGACTTGTCGTGTCCGTGTCGTGGACGACGACGACGTCCGCCCTCGCCAGACCGTGGTCGACGAGCGCCTGGAGGTGGTCGGCGGCGTCCATGCCGTGCGTCTCGCCTCGCTGGTTGGCGACGTTGCAGACGTACACCACTCGGCTCGCTGAATCACGCAGCGCCTCGGGTATACCGTCAACCAGCAGGTTCGGGATCACGCTCGTGTACAGGCTGCCGGGACCGACGATGACCACGTCGGCCTCGCGTATCGCGTCGAGCGCCGGGGCGTAGGCCGGAGGGCGTGCAGGCTCAAGGGTCACGCGAGCGATGCGCGCAGGAGCGCGAGCAACGCGCGCCTGACCGCTCACACGTTCTCCTGAGGTCGTCTCAGCGTGCAGCGTGACGTCGGCGAGCGTGCTCGGCAGCACGCGGCCGCGCACCTGCAGCAGCTCGCCTGCCATCTGCACCGCGCGCGCGAAGTCTCCCGTCATGTCGGCCAAGGCTGCGATGATGAGGTTGCCGAGCGCGTGTCCTGCAAGCCCCTCCCCTCGCGGGAAGCGGTACTGGAACAGTTGCGCGAGAATCTCGCCTGAGGGCGCGAGCGCCACGAGGCAGTTCCGGATGTCGCCGGGCGGCAGGACGCCCAGCTCCGCGCGCAGACGGCCGGAGGAGCCGCCGTCGTCCGCCATCGTCACGACTGCGCTCGTCTCGAAGCCGGCGGAGACGAGGCACGACAGGACGAGAGGGAGCCCCGTCCCGCCTCCGATCGCGACCGCCTTCCGCACGCCGCTCACTCGCGGCTCCTGTCCTTGGCGATGTCGCGGTGCGAGACGTTCACTGGATAACCTGCCTTGCGGAGATGATCCGCCGTCTGCTCCGCCAGAACGACGCTCCTGTGCTGGCCACCGGTGCACCCGAGAGCGACGTGCAGATGGGCCTTGCCCTCGCGGACGTAGCCCGGCAGCAGGTGGTCGAGCAGCGCGTACCACCTGCCGAGGAACTCCTCGGTCTCCGGCTGATCGAGCACGTACGCACGCACCGGCCGCTCGAGCCCCGTCCGCGAACGGAGCCTCGGGACGTAGTATGGGTTCGGCAAGAACCGCACGTCCATGACGATGTCCGCATCCACCGGAAGCCCGTACTTGAACCCGAACGACGACACGGCGACCGTCAGCGCAGACTCCTCGTCGATCGGCGCGAACCGTTCACGGATGAGCGACTTGAGCTCGCTCGGACGCATGTCGCTCGTGTCGATTGTGACGTCGGCGCGCGAAGCGAACGGCGCGAGCAGCTCCCGTTCGGCCCGGATGCCGTCGGCGAGAGAGCACTCGTCCGAGAGGGGGTGCCGACGACGCGTCTCCTTGAAGCGGCGGACGAGCGTGCGATCGTCCGCCGTGAGGTAAACGAGGCGGTACGGGTGGCCGGACGATTCGAGCGCGTCGAGCGCGGCAGCGAGCTCGGAGAAGAACTCCCGTCCGCGCGCATCGCACACGACCGCGACGCGTTGCACGCGGCTCCCGGGCAGCGCTGTCAGCTCCACCAGCTGCTGGATGAGCGC
Source organism: Parvivirga hydrogeniphila (assembly GCF_023371205.1). Lineage (NCBI taxonomy): Bacteria > Bacillati > Actinomycetota > Coriobacteriia > Anaerosomatales > Anaerosomataceae > Parvivirga > Parvivirga hydrogeniphila. The sequence goes on along the minus strand of NZ_JAMCCO010000001.1, from coordinate 900,935 downwards.
AGGCGGCAGGTTATCGATGCAGAAGTACCCCAGGTCTTCGAAGGTGTGCATGGCCTCCGAGCGGCCAGCGCCCGACATCCCCGTGATGATCACGAGGTCCCGTGCCTCGCCTTCGGCGCGACGTCGCTCGTCGGCGGTGACGCGCTCCTCAGTCATCGTCACCCTCGAGGAGTTTGCCTGCGACGGACGAAGCGAACGAGATGAGCACGCTCGCAACGACGGTCTGCCAGAAGCCCGTGGTGCTCACGCCGGGAACGACCCAGTCGACGATGTACAGCATGAGCGCGTTGACGACGAGGCCGAACAGGCCGAGCGTGAGCAGCGTGACCGGGAACGTCAGCACCCGCACCACGGGTCTCACCACCGCGTTCACCACGGCAAGCGCGACGGCGGCGTACACGGCCGCCGGCCAGAAGCTGTCGACCGAGAGCAGCGCCCCGCCGCTCAGATACGCCACTCCGAAAACGGCTGCTGCCGAGACCAGCATGCGTACCACGAACTTCATCGCGCACTCCCCTCGCTTGCGGTCTGCACGTCCGAGTATACCAGCCGCGCTGACATCTACGGCCGGCGCTGCGACGGCTCCTCGGCCGCCCGCAGCGCCTCGAGGACGCGTGCGGCGGTGGCCTTCCCGATGCCAGGGACCTGAGCGATCTCCTCGACGCTCGCGGCCTTCAGACGTTTGAGCGACCCGAAGCGGGCAAGCAGCGCCTTCTTCCGCGAAGGACCGACACCGGGGATCGCATCGAGCTGCGACGCCACGGCACGCGTGCTGCGGACGGCCCGGTGGTGTTCGATGGCGAAGCGGTGTGCCTCGTCGCGCACGCGCTTGAGGAGCATCAGCCCGGGCGACGCGTCGGGAAGCCGCACGGGCTCGTCCCAGCCCGGCACGAACACCTCCTCTTCCCGCTTCGCGAGGGCCACGACGGGAACGG